>BNTP01000127.1 GCA_025996695.1 Bacteroidia bacterium
AAAGTACTCTGCGTGAGTGGTTTGATTGGTGTGGTCTGCCGTAATCACGAACAACGTGTTTTCAAACCAATCGTATTGTGCCATTTTTTTGAAAAATTGTCGCAATGCATAATCCGTATAGCCGACGCATTTGTGAATAGGTTGTGTGCCTTTGGGGAATTTTTCTTCGTATTGAGGCGGAATTCGGAACGGGTGATGCGAAGTTGCGGTAAACACGGAAGTTACAAATGGCTGTTTCATTTCGCCCATTTTGTCGGCATAAAATTGCAGAAATTTCTCATCCCAAATAGCCCAATAGTCATCATAGTCATCCTTATTGTTATATTCGTCTAAGCCAAAATAATCATCAAAACCGGCAATTTTGGCATACGCCTGAAAACCCATTGAGCCGTTGGGTGCACCATGAAAAAAAGCCGAATAATAACCTTTTTCTTTTAAGACTGCAGCAATACTGCTAATTTTATTGTTGGAATAATGTGTTGTAATGTAAGGCTCAATAAACATGGGAATACTTGACAGTGCCGACGGCATGGCATCAATTGACTTGCGACCGTTGGCGTAGGAATATTTAAACGTCAGTCCTTCGGCATACAGCGAATCTAAAAACGGCGTGTAGCCTTTGTAAGTGCCATTATCCAAATGTGCATTGAAAAATCCGGAATATTCTTTTCCAAAACTTTCGAGGATAAGCACCACCACATTGAGTGCTTTGAAATCACTCTGCGGCATTGGTGTGTGAATGGGCGAAAAAATGGCTTCCAACTCCGTGTCATCTTTAAAATACGCAGGGTTTTTATACACCGTTTTGCTCAACGTGCGAATAAGAGAAAACGGGGTGTTGAGCACAATAGCCGTCTCAGCAGGTTTATTCGCATAAGCGTTTGCATTACTGAGCGTTATAGGCCTCACAAACGCACCAATACCCCCTCGTATTCCAATAATTGAGAAATAAACAACCACACACATCAGCAGCGTGTGTAGTGAATAATACAAAATATTCCGTCCTAATGGTTTTCTTGTTTGCGTCTCCCACCCTATTTGCGCCCGCCCAACAACAGGTTTGTAATACAATTTATACACCGCAAAAATCAGAGCAATGATAACCAACGTAACATACCAGTAGTCCATCGCGGCATGTAGAAAAACGGTAGAGAGATTGTCCTCGTTCTGAAATTCTGAGAAAACCGTGCCGGTCGTGCGCCGGTTCGTAAACGGAAAATAAACGATGTCGCAGCAATTTGCAAGCACAGCAATACTATTGACAACAACGAAAATCCACTTAGCAATCGTCTGATAAAGAGCGTTCAACCTGAATTTGAACGGCAAAGCCTGCATCAAAATATACAGCAAATTCGTGTAAATAATCGCCGAAATATCGAACTGAAAACCGCCTTTCGACAGTGTCAAAAATTGCGAAAGAGTTACATCCGGAAAGTAACTTTTGTTGATCCAAAAGAAAACAACGCGGCAGAGGTTGTAAATCACCAGCATCAATCCCATATTGCAAAACAAGGCAAATAAAGGCTCTCCCTTAAGTTCTTTCCAAATCCGAATTATTTTTTTCATACTATTCTAACTTCTCTAACTTCTCTATTATTATCTTTTCCACCTATTATGTGACCACAACCAATACTGCGGATAGCGGTGTATTGTTTTTTCCAGCAACTGAAAATACATGTTTGTCAATTCCAATTCGGGCAAATCTTGTGGCGAGTCGGTCATTGGAATGAATTGACAATGATAAAAACCTCTTTGGGGACGTGTTATGTCCAAATAATACACAAGCGACTTTGTTTGACGCGCCACACGTTCCGTTCCTGTAAATACGGAGGTATTCTGATGAAGAAAATTTAACTTGTGACGTAGAGCGTTGCCATGTGGCACTTGGTCGGAAATAAAGCCAATCATAAATTGCTTACCCTCTCTTTTTAATCCAATAATGCGCCTCAAAGTATCGTTCATGGTAATACTTTCTGCACCAAATTTTCCACGCATTTTCAAAAATAATTTATCAAAAAAACGGTTTTCCAACGGATGATAAATTTGCCCGCATGCGATGTTTTTATGGACGTGCAACGGCAGCGAAGTCACCCATTCCCAGTTGCAATAATGTCCCAAATAGACAACACAAGATTTGTCATTCCCCATCGCTGCTTCCATTTCTTTGACTCCACTAAAAGTGATCCGTTTTTTGATGCTTTTGGAGGTCATGAAGTAAAACGCAATGGTTTCCGGAATAAAATCGCAAAAAAAGGCATAAAATGCTCTTTCAATTTGGACAATTTCCGCTACTGTTTTATCAGGAAACGAGTTAACCAAATTTTTGCGTACCACTTTCCGGCGATACCTCATGCAATAATAAACTATGTAATATAAAATTTGACTCATAAATTTTTAGTCATCAGCAATCAGTTGATCATAGGCAATTTTCTGTTCGTTGTGTTTTTTCGATTGCAAAAGTAATATATTTATTTGAGGAAAACAATATTCTGCATAAAAAATTGTATAAAACTTATTAGCTAAACTGAGGATATATTCAAAAATAAAGTGTAACTTTGCATCAAAAAGTTTATGCAAAAATTACCTATTGGAATACAATCGTTTGCGAAATTGCGCAATGATGATTGCTTGTATGTTGATAAGACGAAGGATATTCACCGCCTTATCACATCCGGCACAATTTTTTTCTTGTCGCGCCCGCGGCGATTTGGGAAGTCGCTGCTGGTGAGCACCATGGAAGCCATCTTCAAAGGACAGAAAGAACTGTTTAAGGGGTTGTGGATTGAGAATAATTGGGATTGGACACAACAATATCCGGTGATTCGCTTGGATTTTGGGGAAATGGCACTTCACACGCCGGAGGCTTTGGTTCGTTCGTTAATGGCGTCTTTGAAGGAAATTGCGCAAGCGCATGAAATCGTGCTTGAAACGGAAGATGTAGCCTACCAATTTAGAGAGTTAATTCACAAATTGCATCAATCCAAAAAGCAGCAAGTAGTGGTTTTGATTGATGAATACGACAAACCCATCATTGACAATTTGACCGATTTGGAAAGGGCGAACAAAATTCGTGCCATTCTTCACGCTTTCTATCAGGTGATGAAAGCGGCGGATGAGCATTTGCGTTTTGTGTTTTTGACGGGCGTGTCCAAATTTTCCAAAGTATCTATTTTTTCGGGGTTGAACAATCTGCGCGACATTACACTTGATGAGCAATATGCCACCATCTGTGGCTATACACAAGCCGAGTTGGAATCCAATTTTGACGCTCATATTGAACTGTTGGCGGCAAAAGAGCAGGCAACCAAGCAGAAAACGATAGATGAAATAAGGTGCTGGTACGATGGCTATTCTTGGGATGGTTTCAACTTTGTCTATAATCCTTTCTCCACTTTATTGCTATTTGCGGCAAGAGTGTTTAAAGACCATTGGTTTGCGACGGGTTCGCCCACTTTTTTGGTAAATCTCCTCAAAGAACGCAATGATGTGAAATTGTTTTTGGAGCCAATAATATTACCCGCAGCTCACTTCGATAGTTTTGATATTCAGGCAATAGACCCCCAAGTGTTGCTATTTCAGACGGGCTACCTGACTGTAAAAAAAATAGAAAAAAGTCAATTTAGCAGCACAATGCTCTACACGCTTGGCGTTCCCAATGAGGAAGTGAATCAGGCATTAACAATCCATCTATTAGCAAGTTACGTTGCCGCTCCATTGTCTGTGGTGTCTTCCATGCAAGAGCAGATGATGCAACAATTGTTGGATGGCGACCCGCAGTCATTTGAGCGCAACCTGCAAGCGATGTTTGCCCGCATCCCCAACCAATTGTGGGGAAAAGATGAAAAATATTATCATTCAATGCTGCTATTGTGGCTCAATATGCTGAACTTCAAGGTGGATGCCGAAGTGAATACCGACAAGGGGCGCATTGATGCCGTGTGGACATGGCAAGAGCGGGTAGTGATTGCAGAAGTAAAATATGTCGTAAAGGGGACTTCCAATAAATTGCTAGACGAGGCATTGGCACAAATCCACGCTCGGCGGTATTATGAACGCTATGCAGGCGAAAACAAGCGCATCGCGCTCTTGGGCGTGGCTTTTGCAGGAAAAGAGATTGCTTGTCGGATGGAAGAGTTAGCATAATTCAAAAATAAAGTGTATCTTTGCATCAAAATAAAAGTTTATGCAAAAATTACCTATCGGAATACAGTCGTTTGCGAATTTGCGCAATGATGATTGCTTGTACGTTGATAAGACGGAGGTTATTCACCGCCTTATCACATCGGGCAGAGTTTTCTTCTTGTCGCGCCCACGGCGATTTGGGAAGTCGCTGCTGGTGAGCACGATGGAAGCCATCTTCAAAGGACAGAAAGAACTGTTTAAGGGGTTGTGGATTGAGAATAATTGGGATTGGACGAAGACTAATCCGGTGATTCGCATGGATTTTGGAGGGATGGCTTTCCAAACGGAGGATGAGTTAAAATCATCGCTCAATACTTTTTTGGATTTATATGCAAGCAATAATCAAATATCTTTAATAGGGGACACGTATGCCGGAAAGTTCAAGGAGTTGATAGAAAAATTACATCAGTCCACGAATAAGCAAGTCGTGGTTTTGATTGACGAATACGACAAACCCATCATTGACAATTTGACCGATTTGGACAAGGCGGACAAAATTCGTGCCATTCTTCACGCTTTCTATCAGGTGATGAAAGCTGCCGATGAGCATTTGCGCTTTGTGTTTTTGACGGGCGTATCCAAATTTTCCAAGGTTTCTATCTTTTCGGGGTTGAACAATCTGCGCGACATTACACTTGATGAGCAATATGCCACCATCTGTGGCTATACACAAGCCGAATTGGAATCCAATTTTGACGCTTATAATTGAACTGTTAGCGGCAAAAGAACAGGCAACTAAGCAGGAAACGATAGATGAAATAAAGCGTTGGTATGATGGCTATTCTTGGGATGGTTCCAACTTTGTCTATAATCCCTTCTCAACTTTATTATTATTTGCGGCAAGGGTGTTTAAAGACCATTGGTTTGCAACGGGTTCGCCCACTTTTTTAGTGGATTTGATTAAGGAACGAGGGGATGTGAAATTGTTTTTGGAGCCAATAATATTACCCGCAGCTCACTTCGATAGTTTTGATATTCAGGCAATAGACCCCCAAGTGTTGCTATTTCAGACGGGCTACCTGACTGTAAAAAAAATAGAAAAAAGTCAATTTAGCAGCACAATGCTCTACACGCTTGGCGTTCCCAATGAGGAAGTGAAGCAGGCATTAACAATCCATCTGTTAGCAAGTTACGTTGCCGCTCCGTTGTCTGCGGTGTCTTCCATGCAAGAGCAGATGATGCAACAATTGTTGGATGGCGACCCGCAGTCATTTGAGCGCAACCTGCAAGCGATGTTTGCCCGCATCCCCAACCAAGTTGTGGGGGAAAAATGAAAAATATTATCATTCAATGCTGTTATTATGGCTCAATATGCTGAACTTCAAGGTGGATGCCGAAGTGAATACCGACAAGGGGCGCATTGATGCCGTGTGGACATGGCAGGAACGGGTGGTAGTCGCAGAGATTAAATACGCCAACGCGCGAACAACAACAACTGATGCGCTATTAGACAAGGCATTGGCACAAATCCGCGCTCGGCGGTATTATGAACGCTATGCGGGCGAAAACAAGCGCATCGCGCTATTGGGCGTAGCTTTTGCCGGAAAAGAGATTGCGTGTCGGATCCCAGGGCAACCGCATCAAAATTCCGTAAAAAATCTTACCTTTGCACCCCATGGAACATAGCATAGATTATTACATGGCTGGGGTAGAAGACCCTCGCGTGCAGGGGCGTTGCTTGCACTTGTTGTCGGACATTTTGGTAACCGCAGTGTGCACCTATTTGACTGGTGGCGTTGATTATCAGGACATGCATCTGTTTGCCAAAGAGCGGGGGCATTTGTTGCCGGAAATATTACAACTGCCCCATGGCGCACCATCTCCGGATACTTTTGAACGGGTTTTTAGACTCATTGAGCCCACAGCAATGCAAACTTGTTTGGAAACTTACGGTAAAGAAATCTTAAGTGTGCTGACAGAAAAACAAATCGTATTGGATGGTAAAAAGCTGAAAGGAGTTTCGCCCACCAGCAAAGGAAACAGCGGTCTGTATATTCTCAACGCATGGGTAGGAGAAAATCGCATTTGTGTTGGGCAAGAGAAGGTGGACGAGAAGTCCAATGAAATAACTGCGATACCAAAGGTATTAGA
>BNTP01000128.1 GCA_025996695.1 Bacteroidia bacterium
TGTCAAATAATCCCATATGTCCTCGTCTTTTGTACTGCATCTTACTACATTTTTATAGGTTGTTTATACACTGCAAAGATACGCATAATTATTTGATTGACAATGAATTAATTTTTAGAAATCCCCTTACCTTTGTCAGGTCAATTCAAATAAAAAAAATGAAAATATACAGAATTTCATAGGAAAATTATAAAAAACAGTTGGACGTTTTCTCATGCCGAGGGATTGGAATTGTTGGTAAAGTCGAGAGATAAAAGCGAATTGCCTGCAGTATTGCAGGGAGAATACACAATTGTGTTTCAATACGATACGCAAAGTTTTTTGAATTATTACAATAAGTTATTCTCTAATGTAGCATTAGAACGATTAACCGGAATTAATCAAAAATTATTGTATCACTATTCATCAGGATTGAAAAAACCACGTTTAATACAACGGAAAAAGATAGAAACAGCTTTACACGAGTTTAGGAAAAGAATTATTAGCTGTGGAATTATAAATTTTGCAATGACGGGCGATTGAGGCTTCTCATAATTCCTAATTATTTCATATCTTTGCAGCGTTTAATAGATGCAACATGAGCAAAATTTTAATAAAATACGAGGGCGTGAATATCAGTCGCGGCGAACATGCCATTCTTCACGATGTGACTTTTGAGCAACAAAAAAGCGAATTTTTGTATATCGTCGGCAAAGTGGGGTCGGGAAAAAGTACGCTTTTGAAGACGCTTTATTGCGAAATGCCGATTGATGGCGGCTATGCAAAAATTTTTGACTACAATTTAAAAAAAATCAAAAAAAGTCAGATCCCGTTGTTGCGTCGAAAAGTCGGAATTGTGTTTCAAGATTTCCAACTGCTAACCGACCGCTCGGTGTACAATAATCTAGCTTTTGTGCTGCGCGCCACAGGCTGGAAAAATAAACAACAGATTGAAGAACGCATCGAGGAAGTGTTGGGCTTAGTTGGCATGAAAAGCAAAGGCTACAAAATGCCACACGAGCTGTCAGGAGGCGAACAGCAACGCATCGTGATTGCACGCGCGCTACTCAACTCGCCCGAACTGATTTTAGCTGACGAGCCAACGGGCAATTTAGACACAGAGTCCGGACATCGCATCGTCCAACTCTTGCACGACATTTGCGATACGCAAGAAACAGCCGTCATCATGGCCACACACAACCATCAACTGGTAAAGGCATTTCCCGCGAAGGTGATGATATGCGAACAAGGGCGGTTTCTTGACCATGATATTAAGGACTAATTGTTTGCTGCGTGAATATTTTAAAATGAAAATTGAATGGAAATTGAACAACTTTATGCGATTTTTCAACAGCATCCGGTCATCACTACTGACAGCCGCAATTGCCCGAAAAACGCGATTTTCTTTGCCTTGAAAGGCGATAAATTTGATGGGAACGACTTTGTGGCGGACGCGCTCAAGGCGGGTGTCGCTTATGTGGTGGCCGACAGAGAGGACGAAGATGTGCAAAATAGTGTGCCCAACACAGACAATAAAATTATCAAAGTGGACAATGCCTTGCAAACTTTGCAACAATTAGCCCATTATCACCGCTCACAAATGCGTGCAACTGTCATTGCGATTACCGGCACCAACGGCAAGACGACGACTAAAGAACTGATTGCCGCAGCCCTGAGTACCAAATATCAAACGCTTTACACGCAGGGCAATCTGAATAATCATATTGGAGTGCCGTTGACTTTGCTTCGCCTGACACCAAAAGACCGGTTTGCCGTGATTGAAATGGGTGCTAATCATCCGGGCGAGATTAAGGCTTTGTGTGAAATTGCCGACCCCGATTGTGGGCTGATTACGAATGTGGGAAAGGCTCATTTGGAGGGTTTTGGCTCATTTGAAGGCGTTGTTCTCACCAAAACGGAACTGTATGACTACCTGCGCGCCAAGGGTGCTCCGATTTTTGTCAATATGGATAATTTTATTTTGAAGAATTGTCACGAAAATATTTCGACTATTTATTATGGCAGGACACCCCAGGCATCCATTCACGGACGCATTACGGAGCTACATCCGACGCTGCAACTGAAGTGGGGAGCCTCCAACTACATCGCTACGCATTTGGTGGGCGCATACAATTTTGAAAATGTGCTGGCTGCCATTTGTGTAGCCGTGCATTTTGGCGTGGAAGCTACCACGATTAATGCCGCTTTGGCTGCCTATACCCCGACTAATAATCGATCGCAAATTCTTGAAACAGCATCCAATACTGTGATTGTGGATGCCTACAACGCCAATCCGAGCAGTATGCAAGCGGCTTTGGACAATTTCGAGCTGACGGAAGACGAACCGAAAATGGTGATTTTGGGCGAAATGAATGAATTGGGGGGATACAGCCGCGAAGAGCATCAAAAAATCGTTGACAGGCTGCGTGATTCGGACATGACGGTGCTGCTGGTCGGCAGAAATTTTGCAAAATGTGAGGCCCTTCGTCATCGTTGGCAACTGTTTCAGAACACGGAGAATCTATTGTCCCATTTGAAAGAAAATGCCGTTCGCGGTTATTCAATCTTAGTGAAAGGATCGCGCTCCAATGGATTGGAGTCGGTGATTCCGTATTTATAATTATTTTGAACAACTAAGCTATGCTCACGTTCCCTAATGCAAAAATAAATCTTGGCCTGAATATCGTTGCCAAGCGGGCCGACGGTTATCACGACATCGAAACGGTGTTTTATCCGATTCCGCTGTGCGATGCGCTGGAAATTGTGCCCGATCGTGGTACTTTTACGCAAACCGGCATTCTCGTCGATGGCGACCCTCAGACTAATTTGGTCATGAAAGCCTACAATCTTTTGAAAGCGGACCATAACTTGCCGGCTATTGACATTTTTTTGCAAAAAAACATCCCTTTTGGAGCCGGATTGGGGGGAGGGTCGGCAGATGCGGCTTTTATGCTCAAACTGTTGAACGATTATGCTCAATTGAATTTAACTATCTCGCAATTAGAAACTTACGCACGGCAGTTAGGCGCCGATTGTCCGTTTTTTATACAAAATCAGCCGGTTTTTGCAGAAGGGATTGGCGATGTGTTTTCGCCCGTAACCGTTTCATTGAAAGGCTATTACATCCTGCTCATTAAGCCGGATATTCATGTTTCCACCAAAGATGCTTACGCGCAAGTAAAACCCTGTCGTCCAAAAATTTCCGTGCGAGAAATTGTTCAAGCGCCTGTGCAAACGTGGAAAGACCAATTGCGCAATGATTTTGAAGACAGCGTAGGTGCGAAATTTCCGGAAATTCATGCCATTCGGCAACTGTTGTATGAAAGGGGCGCACTCTACGCTGCCATGTCGGGGTCAGGCTCTACGGTGTTCGGGATTTTTTCCGAAGACCCTTTTCAGCACCCTGACGCGTGGCATCAAAGCGGATACTCATCGAAGGCATACAGGATAGTCGAAAGGTAGCGTTCGCCCGTGTCCGGAAGAATTACAACGATGTTTTTTCCTTTATTTTCGGGTTGAGCCGCGAGGGTCGTCGCCGCAAAAGCAGCTGCTCCGGAAGAGATTCCGACTAATAAACCTTCGGTTTTCGCCAATTCGCGTCCCGTGCGAAGCGCGTTGTCGTTAGATACCTGAATAATCCGGTCTACAACATCACTATTGTACGTTTTGGGCACAAATCCGGCACCAATACCCTGTATTTTGTGGGGGCCGGGGTTGCCGCCCGAAAGCACGGGGGAATCAGCCGGTTCCACAGCAATCACTTGCACATTGGGATTCAACTCTTTCAATCGTCGTCCCGTGCCGCTGATGGTGCCGCCGGTGCCGACGCCACCCACCAAAATATCGACTTTGCCGTCGGTGTCACGCCAAATTTCTTCCGCCGTCGTGAGGTAATGGATGGCAGGATTGGCCGGATTTTCAAATTGTTGCAAAATAATTGCACCGGGCGTTTCATCGCGCAGCGCATTGGCTTTGGCAATCGCACCTTTCATGCCGTCGGCACCGGGTGTCAGCACGAGGTTTGCGCCAAGGGCTTTCAGGAGGTTGCGACGCTCCAAACTCATCGTCTCGGGCATCGTGAGTGTCAGTTTGTAACCTTTCGCGGCAGCCACAAACGCCAACCCTACGCCGGTGTTGCCACTCGTAGGCTCTATGATGGTAGCACCAGACTTCAAGACACCACTTTTTTCAGCGTCTTCAATCATCGCGAGGGCGATACGGTCTTTCACGCTGCCTGCGGGGTTAAAATACTCCAGTTTGGCGATGATGCGTGCGCCAACACCTTTTGATTTCTCGTAAGAAGAAAGCTCCAACAACGGAGTGTTTCCGACTAAATCGGTTAGTTGCTTATAAATTCGTTCCATATAACATTAGATATTTTTTATGTAAATTGTTTCGACAAAGGTAGTGTAAATTTTTCATATCTCAAATAACATCTTTGTGGTATTTTGATTAGCGCAAAACATTCACATCTTTCGACACTTTGTAGTGCTTGCCATCAGCTCCTTCGGCATCCACAACAATGAAATAGACCCCTGTGGGGACATATTTGCCTTTTGATTTGCCATCCCAACCTTTGTCGGGGTCTGTCCACGTATAAAGGAGATTGCCCCAGCGATTGAAGATGGATGCTTTGAAGCGAATGAGGGATTTGTAGGTCACGCGATATTCGTCGTTAGTACCGATGGATGCTCCAGGACTGAACGCATTGGGCAAAAACAGCAAGGATTCTCCAATGTTTATATCAAAAAAGTGCTCGCGATTGAAGCAGGTCGAATGAATCCCGATGACTTCCAGACGCACCCGAAAAAAGCCCGACTCGCGAAAAGTGTAAGTCATCGTTTTGTCGGTATAACGCACAATCGTGGTGGAATCCTTACTCTCGCGGTCAATTTTGATGATTTCCCAAATAAACATCGCTGCCGCAGGCTCGTTAGCCACAGCCTCAAACCGCAGTTCCACAGGTGCCGAAAAATTCATATCTCCTGCCAACGGTTCTTCGGTAGCCGGTAAACGCCGACAAGTTACTTGTGCTTCCACTGCCACAGACTCATAAACAGGTGTCGACAACGTTTTTTCTAA
Source organism: Bacteroidia bacterium (assembly GCA_025996695.1). Lineage (GTDB taxonomy): Bacteria > Bacteroidota > Bacteroidia > Bacteroidales > Azobacteroidaceae > Azobacteroides. The sequence continues at coordinate 5,062 of BNTP01000128.1, forward strand.
ACCAAAATGCTCCGAAAACTCATCACCGGAGAGGGTAAACGTCGTATTGGTGAGTGGAGCCGATAGCGTGATTTCAGACACAATGCCCTTGATTGGCAAATCAACTTTTTCAGGTATAAACTGTGCCAAAGCGTCGTCCCATTGCAAATTGTCATACAATAAATGGTAAGTGCGAGGCAAATCGAAGCGGGCTCCGGAATAAACGGTGTAATCCAAAGGATCGGCTTCAATATCTGCTAAAAGTTTGATATTCTGACACTTAAATTCTTCATCATCCACCGTCATCGAGAAAAAATTGGGCAGGTGTTGGCTGTAATCAATAATCCAGATATAACTCGTTGCGGGATCGGTGGCTTCACCCACGAAATAGCCACACCCATCTGTGAGGGCTGTGATTGTGGAGGTGTTGCCTGTTTGCGTACTAACGATCGGCACGGCATTTGCGGCACGCGTCGTGTATTTATACCACTGATGTGTGCCGGTGGCGGTGGACGTAAACGAGAGCTGTGCATTTGCCAAGCCGTTGAGCAGATAGACCTGAATACGACTCGCCGTATTGTCGGCTACCAACAGCGGGGTTCCATTGCCTCCCGTCACGGAGTACTGCGCAGAGGCAATTAGGAATGAGAACAGACACACTACTAAAAAAAATATTTTTTTCATGCGTCAAAGTTAGAAAATATTTTTCACCTGTGCAAAATAAACGCATTTTTTTTAGCATAGACTTTCCATATCTTCGAGATATGGAAAGTCTACAAAAGCCCATAGGGAAGATCTAAGCTCGTAGATGAAATCACAAATATCAACCTCACATATTACGCACACATCTTACAGACACAACATACGTAGCAGGCACGCTAGCCTGGTCCACGGTCGTTCCTGGCACAACAACATCAGCCACGATGCCCGAGATATGCGTCCACCACGATACGCGAACATCCCAATAATTCCAAGTCGTCCCACTACCCATCCCAGCGAGTTGCGTAGGAGCAAACCAGTGAGCTTGCAGACTGGCCAAGTTCCCGGTGGTGCCGACACCTGCCATCAAACTTGAGGGGACTTCTAAAAATTACTTTTTTCTCGCGCGGAGTTATTGTCCGACTCTTTTAAGAGGAGACTATCCCAGATGAAACGAAGTCCATTAATCCCACCTGAAATAATCACTGCAAATTTATTCAAA
>BNTP01000129.1 GCA_025996695.1 Bacteroidia bacterium
CTTTGTATTGTGTTTTTAGTCTCTATTTATCATTTTTATATTATTGATTATCAAGAAGATATGATTAACCACATGCAATATGTGGTGGGTGCTTTTTGGGGCTCAATGCCGATTTACGCCACTCCACCCTGCGGGGTGAAGGTGGCGTGTGGCAGGCTGTCCGTAGACTGAAGTCTACGGTTAATAAAGTATCGTCCCTGCGGGACTGCGCTCAGGATGAGTTTGCAGGACTTGCAAAATATAGCACCTCAAAAAAAGATTTAGCCTTCAACATATTCATTATTTTATCTGTTTTAATGCGGGTTTCATAATCTCTCGAATCCAAGCAGGCGCAACACGAATATCGTGTTCAAGTTTAGTTGGTTTTTCGAGTTTCAGGATTTCCTGAATTTTCAAAATTTCCTCTTTCGTAACAAAATCTTTGCCGATAGTGCGCAATGCCTGAATAACCAAAGTGCTGATTTCGCCTACGGAACTGACATTTTTCGGCGAAGTTTTTTTGAATTTTACGGTAAAATTTCCAACTTTTACCATTCGCCCCGCGCCGTCAGTCAAAAAAACATAATTCATTGGCACTTGCGTAGATAAACCCAACCGATTTAGTGCATAACTGCCTGTGGGAACTATTTTTGCCTTATCGCGTCGAGCGATTGCAGCAACAATATCTTCCATTTTAGGCGAAATTTTACCCCACTTTTTGCTGATTTGCGGGCGGGTAAAAATGCCTGTGGCAACACGGTCAATCTCGCCGGAATTTACCAAGCGTTCCAATGCTTTTTGAATGGTTTTTGCGTTACCGAAATTCAAAAAACTGTTCGTAAAAAACAGCGTACCCCTCTTCGCTTTTTTTATTTTTGCAAGTATTTGTGATTCAATTTTTTGCATATTATTTTTATCTATTTTTTGTCGCAAAAGTTGCAATAATTTGCGACAAAAAATCAAATGCAAAAGTACAACAAATATTTGAAATGATAAAATATTTTTTTTCTAGACTTTCCATATCTTTAAGATATGGAAAGTTTAAAACCTTTTATTCATACATCAGTTCGATGACTTCTTTATATTTATCCAAAATCACTTTGCGACGCATCTTGAGGGTGTTTGTCAACTCGCCGGACAGGATGGAAAAAGGCTCACTAATCAGCGCAAAACGCTTGATTTGTTCGTGCCCTGCCATGTCGGCTTGAAGTGCTTGAATCCGTTGTTCAAAGAGCTCGTGAATTTTGGGGTCTTTATACAAATCTTCCAATGACTTGTGCACAATGTTTTTTGCTTTGGCATATTTCGCCACTTCGACTTCGTCGGGGATGATGAGTGCGGACACAAATTTTAGCTTATCACCCACTACCATTGCTGAGTCGATGTATTTGTCGGCCACAAGACGCGATTCGAGTTGCTGTGGCGCCACGTATTTACCGTTGGACGTTTTATACAAATCCTTTAGACGGTCGGTAAGTACAATACCTTGATTTTCAGTCAGATAACCGGCATCTCCGGTGCGGAAAAAGCCATCTTTCGTGAATGCGGCAGCTGTGGCGGCGGGCTTTTTGTAATATTCTTTCATCACGCTGTTGGCTTTCACAAGGATTTCCCCGTCTTCAGCGATGCGCACATCGCCTTCAGGCATAAGCTTGCCCACCGTGCCAAGTTCAAATTGGTCGTGCGGGTAACAAGCGACCGTAGCCGTAGTTTCTGTCAATCCATAGCCATACACCAACGGAATATTGACCGCTCGCAAAAAAGTGATGATTTCATCGGACAAAAAAGAACCTGCGGCGGGAAAAATAACGCCATGTTCAATTCCGATAGTCTTTTTTAATATTCTGTAGACGGTTTTTTCGTAAAACAAAAATTTTAGACGCAGTCCCAAAGGGGCTTTTTTATTTTGATTGACGTATTCCAACGCGTATTTTTCGCCCGTGTTGATGGCATTGATAAACAGATTGCCAATCAGCCAATTGGAGTCGTCGATTTTTTCTTGCACACCGGCATACACTTTTTCCCAAAAACGCGGCACGCTACACATGGCTTGCGGACGCACTTCTTTCAAACAATCCTGAATAATGCGTGGGTCGGGGCAAATAGCGATGCTACAGCCTCTGTGAAGGCAATAAATGCTCCACGCTTTTTCAAAAATATGTGCCATCGGCAGAAAACTCATTGTGAGAAAGCGTTGCGGCAAATAATCCAAACGAATGTCATGAATATGCATCACAAAGCGGTAGTTGGCATGCGTCAGCACAACACCTTTGGATTCGCCGGTCGTGCCGGACGTATATATAATGTGTGCAGTGTCTTCATCACGGGCTGCGCGCATCCGTTTTTCGACAGAGGTAATATCTTGTGACGTGCGATTTTTCGGCGAAATAAAAGCGGAAAAATAGAAACTTGTTTTATCATCGTGTGCCATTTGCACGCCGGAGTCGAGGATAATAAGCTGTCGGAGTGGCGTTTCATGCGACGTAAAAAGCGCGTATGCCTTATCGTATTGGTCTTGCTCGCCAACAAAGAGAATTTCTATTTCTGCTTCATTGATAATATAGGTCAATTGCGCGGTCGACGTGGTGGCATACATCGGCACTACGGCTGCACGATTGGCAAACGAACCAAAATCGACATAGAAGCACTCGGCTCTGTTGGACGTGTAAATACCCACATTGGACTGCGGCTTCACTCCAAAATGGCAGAGCGCCTGAGCCACTGACATGACTTTCTTTGAAAATTCATCCCAAGCCACAGACGACCACTTCTGTGTGTCATTGTCGCGCACTTTTAGAGCCTCGTCGTCACCAAACCTTCGCGCCTGTCGGTGGACTAATTCAGATAAATGATAGCTTTCCATTATTTTTTTATACTAAGTTGGGTACAAAAGTACGGAATTTTTATTTAACTTTGCCCAAAAATTGTAAAAAGTTACAGACGATATGGATGCCAACTATTACGAAGCAATCGATTTGCTTAAGCAACTGATTGCTATTCAGTCATTTAGCCGCGAAGAAAAAGCGGCGGCAGACCTTTTGGAAGCTTGCATGCAAAATCGCGGTTGGCAACCCAACCGCAAGGGCAATAATGTTTGGTTAATGTCGCCAAATTGGGATGAAAAAAAGCCGACAATCCTGCTCAATTCGCATATTGACACCGTCAAACCGGTGGCAGGCTGGACACGCGACCCATTTTTGCCAACAGAAGAAGGCGACAAGCTGTACGGATTGGGCAGCAATGATGCGGGCGCGTCGCTGGTTTCATTGTTGCACGCATATTTGATAATCTGTGGGGATGGGGTTCAAACCCGCGCATACAACTACATTTTTCTCGCCTCCTGCGAGGAGGAGGTATCCGGCAAAGACGGTATCGAATCGGTCTTGCCGGAATTGCCGCCGATCGCGTTGGCTGTCGTTGGCGAGCCGACCGGGATGCGTCCGGCGATTGCAGAACGTGGATTGATGGTGCTGGACTGTGTTGTGCGCGGAAAATCGGGTCATGCGGCACGTGATGAAGGCGAAAACGCGATCTATAAAGCCCTGCCTGTGATTGAGTGGTTCAAAAATTTGCGTTTCCCGAAAGAAAGCGCCTTATTGGGAGCCGTCAAAACCACCGTCACAATGATTGAAGCCGGCACGCAGCACAATGTGATTCCCGACACGTGCCGTTTTACGGTGGATGTGCGAAGCAACGAGCTATATTCCAACGAGCAGATTTTCAAAAAGATTGTCGTTGATTGCGGGTGTGAAATTTTTGCGCGGTCGTTTCGGCTCAATTCGTCAAGCATTGATCCCGACAATTTCATAGTGCAGCGTGCCAAATTGTTAGGTTTGGAACCTTATGGTTCCCCTACCCTCTCCGATCAGGCTTTGATGTCGTGTGCGTCGCTCAAAATCGGTCCGGGTGCGTCGGAGCGTTCGCATACTGCCGATGAATTTGTGTATTTGTCAGAAATTCGGCAGGCAATCGAAATTTATTTGCGGTTGTTGGGGTGATGGCAATCTCTTTCCCTCTCGACTTTGTTTACCCGTCGAAACAACTTGGTTTCGATATATGGAACTATGTGCTCGAGCGTGCGCTCTGCACTTGTCAAGACTTGGTTGATGGCCATCATACATCATCTTGTCAATTACGGTCGGGATGCCTAACTTCCGTTTGCCGCCATCACTCTTTGGGATATCTGCCCTCCCGCATAGCTCTCGAGTGCCGCTCTACCGTTTTGTGGGCAGGTATCTTCCGATTTTTTCTGCTTTCTTTCTTTCATTCGGCAACTTGAATTTTTTACACTTATTAAAGTTCAGCCCTTCGTACGTCGTGAGTCCTCATGTGTACCGTTTTTCATCGGAGCAAGCTCGTTCCCCGGACTACTATGGCCTATGCGGACATCTCATTGCGATTGCTAGCCGTTTTTCTGTTTTGATTCTTCATTACGTCTGTGAGACCTCCCGTGGGAAGACATTTAACTTCCATTCCCGTGTAACAGCATCATTTACACTCCGATTTACGGATAGTATTTGGACTTCGCTTTGTCTGGCAAACTCGTCCAATCGGTTGTGCCTGATGTTGTTCGTGTGACTCGATTAGGGACTTTGCCGCCGGCTTCAATCAGATTCCTCGTCGCTACGGACAACCTTGCGATGAGCTAAAGGCTGGCTACTACCTACCCCCATAGTGGATTTGTTCCACCCGGTTAATTGTCATGCACCAAAAAAAGCACCGACTCCCGACAAGTCAGTGCCCTTCTTCAATAGTTACGGTTTATTTTTTTCGTCCTGATAGGTTTCCTCGGGAAACCCCTTTGATTGTGGGCACAAAGCCTTACTAACAAGGCAGAACCGGGACTTTGGAGGGTCGAGCGCGGTTCGCTTGACAAATCACACGATAACCTATTACAAGAGTCCTAAGCAGAGCCGTTTCGCCCCCACAGCGTTGTACAGTTCCGATCCGATTTCGCTGAGACGTGGTTCGCAGGTGGGGCACCAGCGAACGGTTTGGAAGCGGTAACCCACCCAAATCATGGCCGATCCATTACCGGAGTGGCTCGTAGTCCAATACCAATCGTTCGGTATGCTAGTCGCCAATGGGGTGTTTTGCATCTCGGTGTCGGTCGCGAGCATTAGCCAATCTGCAATTGTCGGAGCGCGCATTCCTTTATTGGCACATGCTTTCATGTTCGATATGACGTCACCTGCACCTGGTAACCATCCGCACAGATTACCGTAAGCAATTATTGCACCTGTAGCAAATTTCCGCTCGCAATCAGCTGAAGTTCTAGTCGTGTTGTCCTGCGCGGGCGCGTTCCGCATTGCGAGGTTGTATAAGACCGCGCTCATGGCCCCGGCGGTAGTCGCCGTCGCTGGGGGGACAGTAGCGCTTATCGTTATGTTCCCGCCATTTGTATATGTGGGCGTCGACGACGTAATCCCGCCAGTTGTAGCCGTTGCCGTTCCGCTGACATTTATCGTCCCTGCCGTTGCGAGCGCCGTGGCCGTCGCCGCATTCCCGGACGTATTCGCATCAATATCAGCAGGAATATCACTTCTATCTATTATCCGATAGGCCGGCGCACCGTCGGAAGCATAAGGTGCAGCAAAGAAAGTCTTCGCCGTTTGCGATGCACTTAGCAAGTTATATTGAGCCGACGACATCAACCCATCAGCACTCGCCGACGCCAGCGCACTCGGTAGCGTCACACTATGACTACCCGCAGCCGTCAAGCGACCCTTTGCATCCACCGTGAAACTCGGCACAGAGAACGTACCTCCCCAGCCGGGTGTCTGAGCGGCGGTTTGGCCATACGCGGCTGCGCTCACGGTAGTGTTTGCCAGCGTAGTGGCAATCGACGCCGAGCCAATAGTCGCACTGGAGGCCGTCACATCTCCCGTGAGGCCCAGTGTCGCTCCTTTGTCCAACTTTTTTGCGAGAGAGTCACGCACCGCCGTCACCGAAGGAGCCAGCGTCGTGCTGAGCGTGGTGAGATTGTTTTGCACCTGCGAGGGATGCTGGTGATTGCCCGCGGCATATCCGTAGCCGGCATCTCCAATCAATGCGTCAGCGTCAGCGGTTCCGGTGACCGGCTTTAACGGCTTAGTCGTGGCAATATTAACTTTTAGGTATAGGCGTTTAAGTCGCTGTTGCTAATTTGCTATTATTTAATCGAATAGGATTATTCAAAACCATCCGTTTAATGGTCAAATCAAAGATTGACCCCATAAAAGCTCGCCTGTTGTATCTGTA
>BNTP01000130.1 GCA_025996695.1 Bacteroidia bacterium
TAGAAAACAAGGCTCTCGCCTTGTAAGTGAAACGGCGTGCCTAAATCCGATAGGGGTTTCCTCGGGAAACCCCTATCAGGATGAGAAAAAAATAAACCGTAACTATTGAAAGGAAGCACTGACTTGTTGAGAGTCGGTGCTTTTTTTTGAGAGAAGAGCAAAACAGTAAAACCAGTCCATAAGCTTGCAATTTGAAAGCAAACTTACGGACTTTTGCTCACATTCAGAATTTCACCACAATGTTTGCCATCACATGAGTACCGGCCTGCGGAAAATAGTTTTTGTCGGCGTATGGGTCGAAACCGCCCTTGTCGTTGCTGTAATAGGCCGCCCAAACCCAGCCGGACGTTTCGTATTTTTCGTTAAAGAGATTGTTGATGAGTAAATTTGCCGTCAGCGATTTCAAACCGTGCAGTTTGAAATCATACCCCAAACGGAGGTTGTTGACAAAATAAGCGTTAATACTTCTGTCGTTGCGATTGGTGTTATCCAAAAATTGTTTGCCTACATAGTTGGAATGCAATCCGGCGTGGAAGGCTTTGTGTTTGAAAGTAAACAAGCTATTAGCGATCACGTTGGGCGAATAAGCGATGTCCGTGGTGCCGTAATAGTCTTCTTTTTGAGGTGCATCGCCGTCGTCTACCAATACAAAGTCGGTATAATCTTTGATTTTATTGCTACTCAACGTTAAATTAGCATCCCATTTCAAGCAATCTGTGATGCGCACGCCTGCGACCAATTCGACGCCCATTCGGTAGCTGTCGGGAACATTGCTCGTCAAGGGTTCGCCAATTTCGTTGACCTTGCCATTGAGCACCAATTGGTTTTTGTAGGTCATATAATAGGCATTGATGCCCGCTGCAAAGGTTGGACTGTTAAATTTGTAGCCCAATTCGTAATCCAACAAGCGCTCGGCGGTTGGTGTTTCATTGATAGCCGCATTGGTGTAGTTGTTGCGATTCGGCTCGCGATTGGCCACTGCCACAGAGCCGTACAATGTGTTTTTAGCATTGATTTGATAAAAAGCGCCCGCTTTGGGGTTGAAGAAATTGAATTGTTTATCCACATTTAATTGCTGCATCGCGTTGTTGAGCCAATCCCAAATGTCGCTTTTCCCGTCAATTTTGTAGGCGATGAGGCGGTATTGCAAATCGCCATACAGGCTTACCGCCGGTGTGAGTTGGTAATTGGCCTTTAAGAAGATATTCGCATCGCTTTTTTTTCCGGTACTGCGATAATACTCGTGATTAGGCTGAAAAGTGGCGTCGCCGGCATAATCTTTTACCCAAGTGACATAACCGAAATGGCGGCCGTAGTAGTAGTTGGCACCTCCACCGAGCGACACCTCCCACTCCTCTTTTTTGTAGTCCAACGAAAAAATACCGCCGCCGAAGTCATTGTCGAGATGCTTCTGACGCACTAAATCTTTCTCTACCTCCTTTGAGCTTCCGTCTTCATCCGGTTGACAGGTCGGGATGAGAGCATATTCAGAATACCGCTGTCCGGTCTTGTATTCTTCATAATAGCCCAATCCTTTGGTGTAATGCAGGGCGATATTGAGGTTGAGATTCGGATTGAGGCGTTGCAAAAGGCTTAATTGATAATGTGTTTGGTTGTAATTGTCCGTTTGATTTTTGTAATACAACGGATTTCCGTCGGCGTCATCGCCCATATAGCCGCTAGGATTGTAGGTGCGATTGCCTTCAGCCAAAATGTCTTCCGGCACGCCATCCCACGCGTGGTAAGTCTTTTCTTTGCCGCCAAACGTGATAAATTTCATCAAGGTATTGCCATTGAAATAGGCACCTTGGGCAAAATACGACTTCAAATCGACACTTGCCCGGTCAATAAATCCGTCGGAAGTAATCGACGAAAGGCGTCCGTCAAACGCCCAATGGTCGTTGAGAATGCCTGTGCCCAATTTGAATGTTGCCTTAGCCGTGTTAAATGAGCCATAGCCGCCGTCCAGTTCGCCGTAGGATTTCAATGGAACATTTTCCGTTTTCATGTTAATACTCGCGCCGAAAGCCCCTGCGCCATTGGTTGAAGTGCCCACGCCGCGTTGCACCTGCAAATCCTGCAACGACGACGCAAAATCAGGCATGTTGACCCAAAACACGCCGTGCGATTCCGAATCGTTGAGCGGAATGCCATTTGTCGTGATGTTGATACGGTTGGCATCGGTGCCGCGAATGCGAAAATTGGTATAGCCAATACCTGTTCCGGCATCTGAATTGGCTATCACAGAAGGGGTTAGCAAAAGCAGGTACGGGATGTCCTGACCGAAATTCTCTGCCTCGATGGCTTGCTTATTCATGTTAGAATACGCCACCGGCGTTTTGTCCGTAGCACGCGTTGCTACAATTTCTACTTCTTGCAACGGCACATCTTTATGCACATCGTCGGCATTTTGGGCAACCGCAAGAGTAGCCTCTACACTCATTAAACACAGAAAAAAAACCTTTTTCATTTTTAAAATAATTTACGCATGGGCTTGCGGGTCAAGCCCGCAAAGGCATGCTATTGTTAAACAAAAAAGGGGATTTGAGAAATAAAATCATTCATGAGATTGCTTCCTGCTTCGTTTTTCGCAGTCGGCAACGACGATAAATAAATCTTTGTCCCTCCGCAGATATTACTCTGTTCAGGTTCAAAGGGTATGATCTCAGCCCGCACGGGCACCCCTAAAGATATCGGGCGCAAAGGTACAAAATTATTTCGTATATTTGCACCTATTTAATCAAAATTTCACTAACTTTGCAACAATTTTGCCCGGAGGGCATTAATATCACTAGAAATAAACGGACAATCACTATAATCTATTCCCCGTAGGGGATTTATATCAATAGAAATAAACGGACAATCTCTATAACCTATTCCCCGTAGGGGATTTATATCAATAGAAAATGGCAAACACGTACACACAAATTTATATTCATTATGTTTTCGCCGTGCAGAATCGGTTGGGTTTGATACAAAATCGTTGGCAAAACGACCTTTACAAATACATGAATGGAATTATTACAAACAACGGTCATAAATTGTATGCAATCGGCGGTATGCCCGATCATGTTCACATATTAGTAAGCATGTCCCCAAAACAAGCAGTTTCCGATTTGATGGCTGAAGTCAAACGAAGTTCTTCGTTGTGGATAAACAACAATCGTTTGGTTATGGGAAAATTCTCTTGGCAAGAAGGTTTTGGTGCGTTTAGTTATGGGAAATCGCAAGCATCTACCATTGCCAATTATATTGAAGCGCAAGAACAGCACCATGGAAAACGAACATTTATGGAAGAATATCTCGAATTTTTAAAATTATTTGAAATTGAATATGATGAAAGATATGTATTCAAACCAGTTAAATAATGTGAAACCTCTACGAGGTTTGAGGATTGAAGGGAAGGATGCATATTTCTATTGATATAAATCCCCTACGGGGAAATATGTTACGATTATGACTAATGATTTTACACTCGGGCTACAAAAGCCATATATTCCCGTGTACAATTCCGATCGGGAAATTTGTCGTGCACCCGTGCGGCATCTTTTTTTTCACATTTTGATGTTTTTTTTGCAAATTCTATTCAAATTTGTTTGGAATGTCAAAAATTTGCATTACCTTTGTCGCCGACAAGTTGAGTTCTTATGAACAGGTTTATTGCTTTTTTCGAGTTTGTATTCGTTTTCAAGTGCTAATTTCTGCAATTAAAATTCTCACGGTTAAAATTATTTTTTATTTACAATTTATTTTATTTTTAAAATGAACATTTTTATTGCAGGCTTGAGTTTCAAAGTAAACGATGCCGATTTGGAGACGTTATTCGAAGAGTATGGACCAATCACTTCAGCAAAAGTGATTACAGACCGTCAAACAGGGAAATCTAAAGGTTATGGTTTCGTAGAAATCGACAACCAGGAAACCGCTGAAAAAGCGATTGCCGAATTGAACGGTGCTGAATATGATGGCAGAACCATTTCTGTATCAGAAGCTCGTCCTCGCGAAGAACGTCCAAGACGTGAGTTCAACCGCAATGGTGGCGGTGGTGGTGGCTTTAATCGTAACAGATATTAATTCTTTCACGATATAAAAGAGAAGCTGTCTAAAATTTAGGCGGCTTTTTTAGTAAATTTTTTTCGGCAAATATCGTGTCGGAATTAATATATTTTATATCTTTGTGGTTTCAAAAATAGTAATATGCAAGATACAAAACATAAAAATATTAGCGAAACAGCAGCGAAGATACTCGCTCGCTTTAATACGCAAGGCAAAACGTGGTTCACGCTTGCGGAGGCATACAATTTGTTTTCGGAAATGTCTGAAAATCAAATCCGTGTGCAGGTAAAGCGGATGACTGACTTGTCACACAACCTTCTATAAAAGAGCAAATTGTTGTGAATAAACAGATTAAACCTGCCGAAATGGAACTAAAAGGCGTGAAATTTCAGTTTATATATCATAACGAAAAACACTTTTTCGGACAGAAAAAAATGTGGATTGACAGTTTCAACCGCGTATGGTGCTCCGATTTGGAAAAAACCGTTATTGACTGCTTGTACAAACCGGATTATGCAGGCGGAGTTGTAGAAATTGCCAAAGCAATTTTTATGGCAAGAGAAAAAATGAAATATACGCAACTGTTAGATTATGCGATTAAATTTAATTCGCAGGCAGTTATCAAACGCTTGGGTATTTACTTGAATTACTGCAAATTGACACGCAAATAATTAAAGAACTTCAGAAACTTCGTTCGTCTTCTGTTTCTCTGCTTGATACGGAAAGTCCGAAACAGGGGAAAATCCTGTCTCGCTGGAATATTCAACAAAACATTGATATTGAAACAATTAAATCTGCAATTTTAATATAATTATGATATGATTAGACCAGCCGAAATACAGCAAAAAGCCCGCAAGGAAGGTGTGCGCGACACGCAAATAGAAAAGGATTATATTCTCTCGTGGATTCTTATTGGCTAAATCTTTTTTGAGGTGCTATATTTTGCAAACAGAGCCTTGTCCCGCAGGGACGGGATGTGCATAACCGTAGGTGGGTGGAGGTGATTTGCTACCGAGCGATGCATGCCTCCGGCATGCGGAGATGTGATATTCGTGCGGGAAAGGCGTGTTGGCCAACGCGACACCATAGAAAGGCGTGTTAGCATGAGATGTCTCCGCTCCGCAAAGCGGTCTATCGACCGCTTTGCTTCGGTCGACAAGACGACCCTCACGTGGGGGTCGGGGGAAAGACAGCGGCGGCTCCGCCGCCGCTGTCTTTCCCCTCTCTCTTAAAATAGCGCCGCCGTCATGTCGAGTTTCTATAAAAAATTTACATAAAAAAGAATGACATATTTCTGCATTGTGCATGGCAAGTGGCAGTCCCCAACCCCGTTGAAAATCAATGAGTTGCGTAAAACCGTCATTGGTACCGCAGGGACGTAGTCCCGCAGCGGAGACACCCCATGCCAACACGTCTTCTTGTAGGCTACGCCGGAAGAGCGCCGTCCCGCAGGGACGACATGTGCATAACCGTAGGTGGAGCGAAGCGCAACCTACGGTATTGGTGGGCGATACGACCCCTAGTCCCGCAGGGACGGCATTATCATAATCTCGCCCTCGCAGGGCTTAGGAGAGGGTAGGCGCCTTTTTCCGTAGGTTGCGCTTCGCTCCACCTACGGTTATGCACATGTCGTCCCTGCGGGACGGCGCTCAGGGCAAGTTTGCAAGACTTGCAAAATATAGCACCTCAAAAAAAGATTTAGCCAAAAATAAAATGTTTTTTGACCACATTACAAATATGAAAGCATACTGTGGTTATGAAAAAAGTGGAAAAAACATTCCATATCTTCTAGGAATAAACATGGCTGTGTCTCGTAATGTGTAATCTGCTCTCGTCTAATGTTAAAATTACCGAAAATGTTGGATTGCATGAAAATAGTTCGTACCTTCGCCTCCGAATGTAGTAGTCGCGAGATTGCGTCTACGTAAAAATATTCGTCTATGAAACGCGAAACACGATTTAGCAAAGTGTTGCAAAGGCAACGCCAAATCTTCGTAACTCCCTCATTATCAGGCTTCTGGGGGGGGGGGGGAAACCTCCTTCCCCCCGCCCCCCCAGCGTGTGCGGTTTGTCCTTGCCCGCTTTCCCCCCCAAACAACTTTTACCCCAAACGGCAAGAGCGCGTGGGGGAGAAGAGTGCCTCTCACGTTGATATCT
>BNTP01000131.1 GCA_025996695.1 Bacteroidia bacterium
TTGATAACAAACAACTCTATCAAGTGGACTATCAATGGTCAGAAAATAAAAATTTAGCTTAAACAATGTTAACATAGTGGTTTTTTTACGAGAATTGTTTGGAAATTAACATAGAATTCGGCATGCAGGGATGTTATATTCGTATGGGAAAGGCGTGTCGGCCAACGCGACGCCAAATGACGGAACAAGCTTATGCTTATTGAGGTACAGAGGTACATATTATTTTTATATAATCACACATTATTTAGCAGATTTAACATTAAGCCCTAACTTTTCCGTATTTTAGGAAAGATATTGAGTTTTGTAGCAGATTGTAGGCAAATTCATCTGCTGCGAATGACTGAAAATATCCGTTGCGCGATTTAGCTCCCGAAAAGTTTGGTAGTTTCAATTTTAATACATACTTTTGCATCGGATATTTAGATAATGTATGAAAAAAGGAAAAGGAAGTATTGGAAAAATTGTGCTGTTCGCTGCGATTGGCTTGATTGTGGTGGCAACTTTTTGGTTTTTGTGGGAAAAATCTCAGCCCAAAATAACGCTCTATGAGATTGTGAGCCCGGAAATGGGCGATATTGAAAATCAAACGGTGGCGACCGGAACGATTGAACCGCGAGATGAGATTTTGATTAAACCGCAAATTTCCGGCATTGTCACGGAAGTGATGAAAATTGCCGGACAGCGAGTGGACGTTGGTGAAGTGATTGCAAGCGTGAAAGTGATTCCGGAAATGGGGGCACTCAACTCCGCCGAATCGCGTGTGCGTGTGGCTGAAATCAATCAAACGCAAATTCAACAAGAATACGACCGCCAATCTTCCCTATATAAAAGTGGTGTGATTTCTAAAGAAGAATTTGAAACCGCCGAAGCTAATTTTCAAAAAGCCCAAGAAGAGAGAAGCAACGCCATCAGCGCATTGGATATTGTGCGGGAGGGCGTGACGAAACGCTATGCCAAATTGAGCAATACACAAATTCGTTCCACCATTGCCGGAATGATTTTGGCTGTGCCGGTCAAGGTCGGAAACTCGGTGATTATGGCGAATACGTTCAACGACGGAACAACCATCGCCTCGGTTGCTAACATGAATGACCTTATTTTTGTGGGCACGATTGACGAAACGGAAGTTGGTAAAATTCAAGTAGGGATGCCTATCCGAATCATGATCGGAGCCATTGACAGTCAGCAGTTTGACGCTACATTGGAATATATTTCACCCAAAGGAACCGCCAACAACGGAGCCGTGTTGTTTGAAATCAAAGCAGCCGTGAAAGTGCCGACTACCACTTTTATTCGCGCAGGCTATAGTGCCAATGCCCAAATCGTGCTCCAAAATGTACAAAAAGTATTGAAAGTGCCCGAAAGCGTCGTCGAATTTAGTGGCGACTCCACTTTCGTCTATGTACTGAAAGAAAAAGAAGCAGCGTTAGGAAAGGCGCAATCATTTGAGAAAAAAACAGTCAAAATCGGCATGTCGAACGGTATTGATGTTGAAATCAAAAACGGCATAACCCTCAAAGACAAGCTTCGAGGTAACGAAAAAGACACTAAAACGGCTTCTAAAAAATGAACGTCATGAAATCAGTATCTGTCATTGCAGGCTTGACCTGCAATCCCCTCCGTTTTGGCGTAGGCTTACTTTTTTTTCTTCTGCTTTCAGTCCCTGTGTCTGCCCAAACATCTTGGACATTGGAGCAATGTATTGACTATGCGCAAAAAAACAATATTGACATCAAACAACGGACATTGAAAATTGAATCAGCCGAAGTGGATTTGAACACCGCCCAAATGAGTCGCCTGCCCAACCTGAATGCCAATGTAGGGCAAACTTGGAATTTTGGACGCACGCAAGCCTCTAGCGGCAATTTTGAGGAAGGCTCTCAGTTCAAGCAGTCTACCACAAATTTCTCTGTAACTTCGTCAACACCACTTTTTACAGGAATGCGCATCTCAAACGAAATTGCACGCAATCGGCTGGATATGGATGCCGCCACCGAAAATTTGAAAAAAGCCAAAGAAGATTTGACGCTAAACATAGCCGGACTCTATTTGCAAATCCTTTTTTGCAAAGAAACCTTGCACGTCACGGAAGAACAGCTTCATTTGAGTCAAATTCAATCCGAAAAAACGCGCCTGCTCGTCGAGGCAGGCAAGGTGGCCCGTGCACAACAGTCTGATATTGAAGCACAAGTGGCCAAAGATAAAGTGGCGATAGTGGAAGCTCAAAACAATTTGAATTTAGCGCTATTGGATTTGGCTCAACTTTTGGAACTTCAATCGTCCGATTTCGACATTGTGTCCCCCGACTCCAATCATTTGGTAATTGACAACGGCAAGTATCTGCTGCCTCCGCCGCAGCTTTACAGCTATGCCGTGAACGTCAAACCGACGATTAAAGAACAGGAATTGCGCGTGCAGAGTGCGCAAAAGACAATTGACATCGCCCAATCAGGTTATTTGCCAACATTGAATTTGGATATGGGCATTTCCACAAGCTACTATTATATATATGGTGAACAGGCAAATTTGAATAAGAGTTTTAGCGACCAGATGAACAATAAGTTGGGCGAATACATCGGCCTAAGCCTCCAAATCCCGATTTTCAGCCGTTTTTCCACTCGAAATCAGGTAAAAAACGCCCGCATCAACGCAGAAAATCAACGTTTGGTGCTGGAGAATGCAAAAAAGACGCTCTACAAAGAAATTCAAACAGCCTATCAAAATGCCCTCGCGGCTAATGAAAAATACAAAGCGTCCGAATCAGCCTCAATCGCTGCCGAAGAATCGTTTCGCGCCACAGTCGAACGTTACGAAACAGGCAAAGCATCCACTTTTGATTTCAACGAAGCGAAAACCAAGTGGATACAAGCCCAATTAGATCGCGTTCAGGCAAAGTACAACTACGTTTTCCGTTCCAAAATTTTGGATGTTTACAGCGATCGACCAATCACGTTGTAGGATTTGTATAGCATTCATTTTCTATTGAATAGAAAATGACATCCCCCACCCAAGCGTTATAGCGCGGAGGGCTTTCACCTTAGTTTTAGGTATTTATATCCGGTATTCATTTTAAAAATAACAACAATAACCAAATGGAAGAACAATTCAATTCACCACAATGTGTGAAAGACTGGTCGCCAGACGACCAACCGCGTGAGAAACTGCTCCAAAAAGGAGTAGACGCACTGAGTAATGCCGAACTGCTCGCCATTTTTCTACGTTCAGGAAGTCGCGGGGAAACGGTCATGCAATTGGCGCAACGCATACTCGCTTCAGTCGACAACGACCTGAACAAGCTGGGCAAACTATCTGCCAGACAATTGGTACACGATTTCAAAGGCGTTGGCACCACGAAAGCCGTCACCATAGTGGCGGCACTAGCCCTCGACAAGCGACGGAAAGCCCAAGAAGTGGTCAAACAAGGGAAAATCCATACCAGTACGGACATTTATCAGTATTTTTTGCCGACGATGCAGGATTTGGTATATGAGGAGTTTTGGGTCATTTTTCTCAACAGTGCGAACCGAATCATCGACCGTCTGAAAATCAGTCAGGGCGGAATTTCGTCGACCATCGTCGATTCGCAACTTATTTATAAGGAAGCGATTTTGCGACTGTCCAATCAAGTAGTAATTTGCCACAATCATCCGTCCGGAATGTCTCAACCCAGTTCACAAGACGACTCAATCACCTCAGCCATAAATTGGGGACTTAAAATGCTGGGTATCAAATTAGTAGACCATGTAATTGTGGGAGAAAACTCATTTTATTCTTACGCCGATTTGGGAAAATTGTAAAAAAAAATCGTGTCAAAATAAAAAAAAAGCAAATTTCTTTTGTTTATCTAATTTTTATTTCATACATTTGCACATTGATTACCTTGAAAGGGGCGATTAAACAATTAACAATTTAAAAATATCTAATTAAAAGAACACGTTTTATGGAAACAAAAAACACACAAGTGAAAAAAGAAGGGAAAAAAGAAGGGAAAAAATCCCGCGGCGTATCGGCAGGAGTCATCATTGTCTGCTGCTTCATTTTAGCCGTTGCATTTTTCAAGTTAATCCTTGGAGCTGACACCAACTTCAAAGATCTTGATCCGGTGAATGGTCACCCACAGAACATGCTTGGTACGATGTACAAAGGTGGTTTCATGGTGCCCGCAATTCTTACCTTGTTATTAACCGTAATCGCTCTTTCAGTAGAACGTTTTATCGCGTTAAACAAAGCACAAGGTAGAGGTAATCTCATTAACTTCGTAGCCAACGTAAAAGCTGACTTGAAGAAAAACAACCTCTCTGCTGCTGAAGCACTTTGCGCTAAACAACAAGGTTCTGTGGCTGCTATCGTGGATGCAGGTTTGAAAAAGTACAAAGAAATGGAAACGGAATCTCTTCCGAAAGAAGCTAAAATTGAAGAAATTAAGGCTGAACTCGAAGAAGCAACCGCTTTGGAATTGCCTTCTTTGCAACAAAACTTGCCAATCATCGCAACAATTTCTACACTCGGTACATTGTTCGGGTTGTTAGGAACTGTGCTCGGGATGATTCGTTCGTTCGGTGCTATGGGTGACGCCGGTGGTACGGATGCTGTGGCGTTGTCGACCGGTATTTCCGAAGCGTTGATCAACACCGCTTCCGGTATCGCAACAGGTGCTTTGGCTATCATGTCTTACTCTTATTTTACGGGTAAAATTGATACCATGACTTATGCAATCGACGAAATGGGATTTGCTTTGACGCAAACTTACGCAGAAACTCATAATTCATAATCAGTCGCTCTATGTCAAAAGCTAAAGTAAAAAAACAAAGCACATTCATTGACATGACGGCGATGAGTGACGTGACCGTTCTTTTGCTTACCTTTTTCATGTTGACTTCTACGTTTGTCCAAAAAGAACCAATTGAGGTGACAACACCCAGCTCGGTTTCTGAAATTAAAATTCCGGAAACAAACTTGCTGACGATTTTGGTGGACTCCAAAGGAAAAATCTTTATGGCTATGGATAACGATGAAGATAAAAAAGCAACATTGGAAGCGGTAGGCGCAGACTACGGCATCACGTTTACACCTCAACAAATGAATACTTTCAAAGCATTGCAGTCATTTGGCGTACCCATTCGGAGTATGGCAAGTTTCTTGGATTTACCTACTGACCAACAAGATGCGTACATGAAAAATCTTGGAAGCGTTCGCGTAGGTATCCCTGCGACAGATGTCGAATTGAAAGATTCAAAAGGTGTAGCGGCTACGGATAACGAGTTTGCCCATTGGGTAGCACGTGCAAAAAAAGCAAATAAGGAGCGTCTGTCACGCATAGACGCTGAAGGAAAGTTGCAACTTGCTATCAAAGCCGATAAATCAACCGAATATACGGTGGTGAAAAGGGTGATGGATGACTTGAGGAAAATGAGTGAAAACCGTTACCTCTTGATTACGAGTTTGAAAACAGCTTCAAGTGACGGTAAGTAAAGTCTTTAATACATTAAAAATATAAAAAATGTCTGAAGTACAAGTAAAAGACACCGGTGGCGGCGGAAAAAATAAACAGAAGAAACAGCAGTTACGTGTTGATTTCACCCCGATGGTGGATATGAACATGTTGTTGATTACATTCTTCATGTTGTGCTCTTCGCTTCTGAAACCGGAAACATTGCCTATCAATATGCCAACTGACGCAGAAGTCGACAAATCAGAGATGAATAAAGTGCGCGAATCCGGAGCGGTAACACTGCTCTTGGGTATCGATAATAAACTTTATTATTACACAGGTATGGTGACGGAAGCGGATTATGCGAACCCTGACTTCGTGAAAGAAGCCAGTTGGAACCCGGCAGATCCGGATGGCATTCGGCAATTTCTATTGCAAAAGAACAAAGGTACGTATGAAGAAATACAAGAACTGAAAGAAAAACGGCAAGCTGATCCTAAATCAATGCCCGATTCAGTCTTTAACAAGTTGTCGAACGAAATTCAAAACAAGGCAATGAAAGAGTTGAAAATCGCCCCAACGGTGATGATTAAACCTTGCGATTTGTCGACGTACAAAAACATGGTGGACGCTTTGGACGAAATGTTGGTCTGCAACATTGGTGCATACGCGGTAATTGAGTTGACTCCTGCCGATACGCCGCGGGATTTTTTCCCTTCTTTTTTCCCTTCTTTTTTCACTTGTGTGTTT
>BNTP01000132.1 GCA_025996695.1 Bacteroidia bacterium
ACGGCTTCTGGCGGTCCGTTTCGCACGTTTTCAAAAGAACAGTTGCATCACGTGACGGCAAAAGAGGCACTGAAACACCCAAATTGGAGCATGGGCGCGAAGGTGACGATTGATTCGGCGTCGATGATGAACAAGGGATTTGAAATGATTGAGGCAAAATGGCTGTTTGGCGTCACTCCCGAACAAATTCAGGTGCTGGTGCATCCACAGTCGATTGTGCATTCTATGGTGCAATTTGAGGATATGTCGGTCAAAGCCCAGTTGGGCGTGCCTGATATGCGGCTACCCATTCAATACGCCTTAAACTATCCGGAGCGTTTGCAGTCGAATTTCGAAGCAATTGATTGGAAAAAATTCGATAGCTTGACGTTTGAAGAGCCTGATACGGATAAATTTCGCAACTTGAAATTTGCGTTTGAAGCCATTAAAAAAGGCGGCAATATGCCTTGTATCCTCAATGCAGCGAATGAAATCGTGGTTGCCGCGTTTTTGGAAGACCGCATCGGCTTTTTAGAAATGAGTCATGTCATCGAAAAAATGATGCAGACTATCCCGTTTATCGCGTCGCCAAGTTACGACGATTTAATCAATACGGATAAAGAAACACGGGAGCAGATAGTTAAATTTCATTAAATATAGTACTATGTATTGCATAGTACCAATAAAGGTATTACCTTTGTCGGCGAAATAATTGAGAATTAAAAATTAAAAATTAAAAAATGCAAAAGTCCACAATGCCCCGCAGGGGTTACAGGTGCATAACCGTATGTGGAGTGGAGCGAAACTTACGGATATGGAAACAATCGTAATAAAAGCAATACAGCTCGTATTGAGCTTGTCTATCTTGGTGATAATTCATGAGTTAGGGCATTTTGCATTTGCAAAGCTCTTCAAAGTACGCGTTGAAAAATTCTACCTGTTTTTTGATGCGTGGATGGCTCTTTTGCGCTTTCAGCCACAATCAACAGACGAAAAGACGGAAGATGCGCAGATAGCCAAACAGTCTAAATGGCTGGAATTTTTCAAAAACAAGAGTCTTGTAACCCTCAAACACGGGCATAGCGAAACAGAATATGGCATCGGCTGGTTGCCCTTGGGCGGTTATGTCAAAATTTCCGGCATGATTGACGAAAGCATGGACACAGAAGCCTTGAAACAACCGGTTAAAGCCTACGAGTTTCGCGCGAAACCGGCTTGGCAACGCCTTCTGATTATGGTTGGGGGTGTATTTATGAACTTCGTGTTGGCGTTTTTCATCTATGCGATGATCACTTTTTCGCGTGGTGAACGGACTTTGCCAATGAGCAATCTGACAGGCGGTTTGAACTACAACACAATGTCGCACAACGCCGGTTTTGAAGATGGCGATTTGCCTGTCAAAGCCGATGGTGTGGTTTTGCAAAATTGGGACACAAAAACCCTGTTTGCTATTGTGGAAGCTCACGACGTGGAAGTGCTGCGCAACGGGCAGCCGATAATCGTGCATTTGCCTGCGGATTTCAAAAATGTCGTGTTTGAAAAAGAACCTAATTTTGTGCCGTGCGATTCTTTAACCTTGAAAGATAAATTTGAAGTCAAACATTATAGTTTTTTGGCATCGTTTCCAGCCGGTGTGCGGATGGGTGTGCAGCAAATCAGCAATTATATTGGACAATTCAAATACCTGTTTTCTTCCAAAGGGGCTGAAAATATTGGCGGATTTGGCGCAATCGGCAATCTCTTTCCCAGCGAATGGAACTGGTTGCAATTTTGGATGATGACTGCTTTTCTGTCAATTATGTTAGGAGTGATGAATATTCTGCCGGTTCCCGCATTAGACGGCGGGCACGTCTTATTCCTTATAGTAGAAGTGGTTACGCGTCGTAAACCGAGCGATAAATTCTTAGAACGGGCGCAAATGGTTGGGATGGCACTCCTCATCGGATTATTGATTTATGCCAATGGCATGGATTTGATTCGGGCGTTCTTCAAATAATCACAGCTCAGATAATTTGGCAATAAATTGGCGGAGCGTTTCGGGCGGATTGTCCGTTTTCATAAACGTTTCGCCCATTAGAAAGCCTTGAAAGCCAGCTTGACGCAGTTGAAGGACGGTTTGAGGATTGGACAAACCGCTTTCGGAAATTTTCACAAAACCGTCAGGCAATTGATTAGCCAGTTCGATGGTATGTCGAATGCCGGTGGTAAAAGTCTTCAAATCGCGGTTGTTAATGCCCACCACGTCGATTGTCGACCGAATATAAGCCAATTCGTCCGCATTGTGAATTTCCAGCAGCACTTCCAAATCCAATTCGTGCGCCAAAATGGCAAAGCGGGCCACTTCTTCTTGCGTCAAACATGCTGCAATCAACAAAATGACGTCCGCACCCATCGCTTTAGATTGGTAAATTTGGTATTCGTCCACAATAAAATCTTTACGCAAAAGCGGAATTTTGGAAATCACACGCCGTGCCGCCTGAAAATCGTCAAAACTACCGCCAAAAAATTTTTCGTCTGTCAGCACGGAAATGGCTGCTGCGTCGGCGGCTTCGTAGCCACTCACGATTTCAATCGCATCTGCATCGGGATGAATCAATCCTTTGGATGGTGATTGACGCTTAAATTCCGCAATTATGCCTGTATCAGACTGTTGCAAAGAAGCGTTAAAGGATATTTTAGCATGCTTTTGCTCGTCGATTTGGCGTTGCAACACTGCGAGAGGGGTAGCCTGTTGTTGATGTTCGACTTCCAAGCGTTTATTGGCGCAGATTGTTTCTAAGATATTCATAATTCATGAAAAATTATTTTTTTTATCAGTTTCATTTATTTATTTCCAAAAATTTCTCTAATGTCTGTTTTGCTTTGCCGGATTCGAGCGACTCGCGGGCAATGGCGATGCAGGTTTGTATATCGTGCTGTGGTTCAATGGTTTGAATGGCTGTTGCGGCATTGATGAGCACGACATTTTTTTGCGCTTCGGTGGAGGCGTTGTTGAGGACACTGTCAAACAGTTTGGCTGCTTTTTGCGGTGTGTCGCCTCCGTGTAATTCCTTTTCTGAGATGCGCTTGAAGCCTAATTGTTCGGGTGTGTAAATTGTTTCTTCCTGTTTATTAATAATCTTAAATGCCTCTGTCAGAGAGATTTCGTCATAGCCATCAAGGCTGTGTACAATCGAAAAATCGTTGCCACTTTCCTGATAAATATAGTGGTACAACCGCGCCATTTTCAGATCGTAAACGCCCAATACCTGTCTTTTGGGGTTCAATGGATTCACAATCGGTCCCAAGATATTGAAAAACGTGCGCACACCTAACGCTTTACGCACCGGAGCCACGGTTTTCAATGCGAGATTGAACAAAGGTGCGTGTAGGTAGGCGAAGTTGGTCGCGTCAAGTGATTTTTTGTGCAAATTAACATCTTTGGAAAAATTTACGCCATGCTCTTCCATCACGTTTGATGCACCACTGACCGATGTAGCCCCGTAATTACCGTGTTTCACTACCTTGTAACCCGCACCGGCAGTCACGATACACGCCGCGGTCGAGATGTTGAACGTGTTTTTGCCGTCGCCACCCGTGCCAACAATGTCGATTGGATTGTAATCGCGCAGTTCGTCCACGTTCACACGCATTTCAAGCAGAGCCTCGCGAAATCCCAAAATTTCGTCCACACTAATGCTCCGCATGAAAAATACGGAGATAAACGCCGCGATTTGCGCGTCGTTGTATTGCCCTTCCGCCATCTTTGTCAGGATGATTTTCGCCTCGTCGCGACTCAGATATTGATGCTCAAACAGTTTATTTAATGTTTCTTTCACGTCTTTTTTTATCAAATTTAATCCCACAAAATTACATGAAAATTCTGAGAATTCCAAGCGTATGCGCGCGAAAAAAAAAGATGAAAATAATTTTGCCAATCAAAAAATATTACCTACCTTTGTGGATTGAAAAATATAAATAATAACAACAAGAAACAGAAAAATTAGAATTATACATTAGTTATTAATAGAGCTTTAGCTCTTATTCTCACAAAAGCAGACCGCCCAAAAGCCAAAGAAAACAAAAGCAAAAACAAACCATAAAAAAGCAATTCAAACACCACTAAAACAACGATTTATATACTATAATAAAAAGCGAGAGCAGTACATTACTTTTCAGTTGTATTGCTCTTTTTTGTTACTATTTTGTTACCCGTTTGTTACTTTGGTACTCAAAATTTTGTTACTCGATAGAAAAAAAGTCAAAAACACAGTTACTTACTTTTTTATGTTATTGAATATCAATACAATAAATAAGAAACGAGTAAAAGCAAAGTATATTTTATTTTCCTTTGTTATGTCAATATTTATTTGTTACTTTGCAACCGGTAACAAACAATAATTTTAAGTAACAAATTATGAGTAACAAAAAGCACAAACAGCCCAAAGCAAAAGAGCCTGTTAAAATGAGGCTCAAACGACTTGCAAACGGTAATCAGTCTATTTATTTGGATTATTACAAAGACGGTAAACGAGAATATGAGTTTTTGAAACTCTACCTTGTGCCGGAGCGGACACCCACCGACAAAGACACCAACACCCAAACGTTGAGGCTGGCAAACGCCGTGAAAGCCAAACGGATTGTAGAACTGCAAAACAACGCGCACGGCTTCACGGGCGGCGGTACCCGTTCAAAGGTGAATGTTATTGATTATATCAAAACCCTTGCCGACAAAAAGCGTATCAGGGCGGGCGGCAAAGAGCGCGGCGTGTTTCAGGGATATAATGCCCTTGCCTATCAATTGCAGCAATATAGCGGCACAAAAACCACGTTTAAGCAGGTCGATAAACTGTATTGTGAGGGCTTTATTGAGTATCTTAAAAAGGCACAAAGCACGTTGCATAACAAGCCCCTGAATGAAAATACACAGGTTTGGTATATGAAAACCTTTGAGGCTGTTTTGAACGCTGCAATATCCGATGAGGTAACCGACCGTAACCCGTTCAAGCAAATAAAGCCTGAAAACAAGCCCAAGAAACACAGTGCAGAGGTATGTTATTTAACGATTGAGGAGGTCAAACAACTGAAAAATACCCCGTGTTTGTATCCGATAATAAAGCAAGCGTTTTTGTTTAGTTGTTTCAGTGGTTTAAGGTTTTCAGACGTTGAGGCTTTGACGTGGGGCAAGCTGCAAAAGGATAGTGACGGCGGCACTTTCATAAACTACATACAGAAAAAAACCACCAAACAAGAGTATTTACCAATTGCCCGCGATGCCACCGATTATTTGCCCGACAGAAGCGGTACAGCCGACAGTGATTTTGTTTTCAAACTGCCGAGCGATGGTTATGTGAATATGCAGTTAAAGCAGTGGGCGTATGCAGCTGGAATAAGCAAGCATTTAACGTTCCACGTTGCCCGGCACACACACGCCACGTTGCTTTTGAGTTTGGCGGTGCCGATTGAAACGGTAAGTAAGATTTTGGGACATTCAGACATAAAGACTACTCAAATTTATGCCAAAGTGATAGATAAAAACAAACGGGCGGCGGTCGATAAATTGGATGGTTTAACAGATTAAAATTTTGAGAATATGAAAACAAATTATTTAGATTTGACATTAAGGGAGTTTTTGGATACAATAACCGATACTTTTAATAGATTGAGCGATATTGAAATGTATAATTACCTTGACATCATAACAAAAGGCTTTGATATTAACAGGGTAAAAATTATTATTAATGATATAGAGTTTTATTGTTTCACTACCTATTTTTTTGATAAAATTGATAAAGAAAGTATAGAAATATATGAAAAAAGCGGATTTTATAGCCCTTTGGATTTTATAGATAACGTTTGTACTGGTCGTATTGACGATTTTAGTAATGGAAACAGTATGAGTCGTGTTGGACATTCAATTTACAAAGTAATCAATATGCTAAAACATAAACTGTTACCAACAGCAGAGAACACACAAGCCACCGGCACGGCAAAGCCTCAACCGTTGCAAAATATTATACCCGACCTGATTTTGGGCTTTGCTAATTAAAAATATATTTGTATCTTTGCAGAAAAAAAAGCTATGAAATGTCCAAAATGTTCGTGCGATAAACGAGTTAAATCTGGCACTATAAAAGGCAGACAGCGTTATAAATGCAAAGAATGCGGTTGTAATTATAGCGTAGA
>BNTP01000133.1 GCA_025996695.1 Bacteroidia bacterium
AAATACAGATTCTATAATATCGGAAGAGTTATTGTGAACCTCTTTATCTGATTTAAGCATAGATGCTTCTATATGTAAGAAATTGAGTATGTCACATCCCAGTTGAATCATTCGAGAGTTGCCGGTAAACAGTTTTTTTCTGACAGGAGAGCGTATGATATACATCTAACATTTTGCAAGACCGCTGTTTGACATACGCCTTGAAATCATCCGCTTCCTTATAGGTTCTTTCCAAATACATGCCAAGGGAATGGCTGATGTCACGATGATGATCAATGCCCGACAGCCGTATAGTATGCAAAAGTACTAATAGACAAGCAAGCAAACAAGTATTCAGGAGTACTTTTTAGTTCAAAAACAGTACTCTGTGCCAGTCAAGTCTATGCTTCCGCAAGCGGCGATGATTATTTTTTGATACTATTTACTGAACACCCTAGCTGCTGGACGACATTATGATAATGCCGTTCTTGCAGGACTGAACCAAAAAATACGCTTCGAAAAAGATTTATCCCATTTTTGACTATTTATTCAAAGAAAAGCATTACATTTGTGGCCTATTTGAAAGTTTATATGTTGATTATTAAATGGTTGATGCAATTCGGAAGATATGTGCTGTTGATGCAACGGGTTTTTACCGTGCCTCAACGGTGGAGCGTATTTTTTAAGCAAGTCATTCAAGAAGTTTATAAGTTAGGTGTTGATTCGGTTGGCATCGTCATTTTCATCTCCGTTTTTATTGGGGCGGTCGTCACGATGCAGGTGTCAATTAACATCAAATCGCCTCTAATTCCCGATTTCACTGTTGGTTTTATCACGCGGGCAGTCATTTTGCTGGAATTTTCGTCGAGTATCATGTGTTTGATTTTGTCGGGAAAAGTAGGCTCAAACATCGCTTCGGAATTGGGCACGATGCGCGTAACCGAACAGATTGACGCGTTAGAAATTATGGGTGTCAATTCGGCTAACCATCTGATTCTTCCGAAAATAGCCGGATTTGTTCTTTTTGTGCCGGTGCTAGTCTTTTTCAGCATGTTTTTTGGCTTACTTGGGGGCTATTTCATTGGTTGGTTCACCAGCATTATTTCCTCTGAAACATACGAATATGGGCTTCGCTATTGGTTTGTAACAAGATACATCGGTCATTCGGTTTTGAAATCCATGGTTTTTGCTTTCATCATCGCCTCTACATCGTCCTTTTTTGGCTACAATGTACGTGGAGGTGCGCTGCAAGTGGGCAAAGCGAGCACTAAATCGGTTGTGAATAGCAGTGTGCTCATTTTGGCAACCGACGTATTAATCACTTTATTATTGGTATAAATGATTGAAACAAAGCATCTTATAAAATCATTTGATGGCAAAAAAATCATCAAGGATATTTCTGCCACCTTTGAACAAGGAAAAACTAACCTCGTTATCGGGCGTAGTGGCTCCGGAAAAACGGTTTTTATGAAATTGTTGATTGGCCTGCTGACTCCTGATTCCGGCGAAATTCTTTACGACGGACGCAACTTGCCGGCCATGAATAAAAACGAATTGAACGCTCTGCGGCAGAAAACAGGGATGTTGTTTCAAGGTTCAGCCCTTTTTGACTCGATGACCGTGATGGAAAATGTGATGTTTCCGCTCACCATGTTCACACGAGAAACACGCCAAAAGCAAGAGAAACGCGCCAAATTTTGTCTCGAACGCGTACAAATGAAAGAGGCCGCCGACCTCTACCCCGGCGAAATAAGCGGGGGCATGATGAAACGCACCGCCATTGCACGAGCCATTGCCCTGAATCCTCAATACCTGTTTTGCGACGAGCCTAACTCCGGCTTAGACCCTAAAACGTCGCTGCTGATTGACGAATTGATTCACGACATCACGCAGGAATACAGCATGACAACGGTTATCAACACGCACGATATGAATTCGGTCATGAACATCGGCGACAAAATCATGTTCATCTATGAGGGCAAAAAAGAGTGGGAAGGCACCAAAGATGAAGTTATGAACTCCGCGAACAAAAAACTCAACGATTTTTTGGGCGCGTCCGACTTATTCCGCAAGGTTCGAGAGTTGGAACAATGATTCTTGCGGATCCGGAATCTACCAATTCATTGGGGGCACGACAAAAATCCCTTTTTGTTACGACAAGGAATTGTATGAGAAGTGAAAATGATTTTCACTGTCCCGCAGGACAAGGACTCTCCCCTGTGAAGAAGGGAAATTTGTCGGGGCAATCCGTTAGGATTGCATCGCTCGGTAGCATTGACCATGCCTCATGCAGCCCGCAAGGCAGGTATGCGGCCAATGGCGATTTGGGTTGCATACCTACATGCGGCGAGGTGGGGAGGTACTGATTTTCTACCGAGCGATGCATGCCTACCATGCAGAGATGTGATATTCGTGCGGGAAAGGCGTATTGGCCAACGCGACCCCATAGAAAGGCGTGTCAGCAAGAGGTGTCTCCGCTCCGCAAAGCGGTCTAACGCCCGCTTTGCTTCGGTCGACAAGACGACCCCCACGTGAGGGTCGTCTTGTCGACCGAAGGGGCGGAGCCCCGCAGCGGAGACACCCCATGCTAACTCGCCGTCCTGCCTTCCAGGCAGATGTGGACTTGCATCGCTTTTCCGCAAGTCGCAACCTCGCGACTACTATAACAGTTGATCTAGGGTACAAACTATTTTCATACAATCAAACATTTTCAATAATTTTAACATTAAACGGGGGCAGATTATACATTGCGGGACATTTTCTGATAACAAATCCAAAATAACTCGAAATTAATTTTTTTATTTTTAATTTTTTTTCGTACCTTTGTCGCGCGGTAATAATTGAATGAAAAACATTTAAAAATAATTTATCATGAAAAACATTAATCGACGTAAATTTTTGAGCCTTTCCGCGTTAGCAAGTGCCGGCGCGATGGTTGTTCCTCAAATGGCTTTTTCGGCTGTAAACGAAAGTCGCACACAGGAAAGGTCTAAAACGATTCCGACCCGTGTTTTGGGTAAGACAGGGCTTGAAATTCCTATTTTGAGTATGGGTGTGATGCGTGCAGATAATCCTGCGGTGGTGCGTGCGGCTCTCAACGCGGGATTGACCCATTTTGATACCGCGCATGGCTATCAGAACGGGAAAAATGAGGAAATGCTCGGCGCATTCTTTAAGGGGAAAGACCGCAGCACGTTTACCATTGCCACCAAAGGGAAAGCAAATCTCAAATCGGACAATTTTGAAGCAGAATACGAGGAATTGCTCAACACCAGCCTTCGCCGTTTGCAAATGGATTATGTAGATGTTTTTTACACCCATGCATTGGATAGTGTTGAAAGCGTTAGCAACCCACGTATGCTTGCTATGTTAAAGAAATTTAAGGCAGAAGGCAAAATTCGACACATTGGCTTATCTACGCACGCCAATAAGCCGGAACAAATTGATGCGGCTATCAAGACGGGCCTTTATGAAGTGATATTGATAAGCTACAACTTCAAATTGGATATTTTGCCCGAATTGGATGCCGCCATTCAGCGCGGTGCGGATGCCGGAATTGGGTTTGTTGCGATGAAAACGATGGTTGGAGGCGTAGAAGATGCCACCGGAGGTAAAAAAGTGGACGGTGCGGCTTGTTTGCGCTGGGTGTGGCAAAATCCGAATATCACTACGGCGATTCCGGGATTTACAAGTTTCGATTTGTTGGATAATTGTTTGGCAGCCGCTCATTCACCGGAATTGCAACCGTCTGATACTCAATATCTTGCAGGTTTGCAACAGAATGAAATGCTGTATTGTCAAAATTGCGAAAAGTGTGTGAATCAGTGCACCAAGCATTTGCCTATCCCGGGCATTATGCGTGCGTATATGTACAACTACGGCTACAACTATCCGTCGCTGTCGAAAGCAACGTTAGTCGAATTGTCGCTGACCGGCAACGAATGTTCAGGATGCGATGAGTGTAAAGTCAATTGCCCGTCCGGCTTCAAGATTGCCGATAAAATCGCGGCCATCACGCCGATAGTCAATGTATGTGATGATTTTTTAGCATAAAAAGTAGCCCGTAGGGCTTTCATATCAATAGAAAAAATATCCCGCCCCCCTAATGCCCGTAGGGCATTCATGGTGAAAACCCTACGGGCTATGGGGTTTGATTGGAATGTTCATTTTTTATTGATATTAATGCCCTAACGGGCAAAAGAATTGAAAAATTATATAAACATGAAAAAATTAAGTTGCATATTTTTAAGTCTGTTCTGCATCGCGGGACAGATTTTTGCGCAGACGCCCCAAGAATTACACGACAATTTGCCTGTGGTTGACGGATGGACTGTTTCGCCTGAAACAGAAGTGTTTAATCGCGACAATTTGTATGAACGCATCAATGGCGCCGCGCCGTTGTTTTTGGAAAATAATTTTCAAGAAATGACAAGTTTGACATACACGCACGGCGACGATTACATCACGATTCAGGCCTATCGTCATGCTACGCCCGAAGATGCGTTTGGCATGTACGCGTCCGAACGTTCGTCGGACATGACTTTTTATTCTGAAATTGGCGGCGAAGCACAAGGCGACGAGTACGGGTTGTTCTTCTTTTCGGGCTGCATCTATGCTAAAATGTCGGCCAATGGCGAATTGGAAGATTACGCCCCCATTCTCAAGGCAATAGCCAAGGGGATGGCAGAAAAAGTGGATGCCAATGCCGGTTATCCAACCATTTTCAATGCGTTTCCGAAAGAGGGATTGATACCGCACACACAAGCCTACATCACGCAAAATTACATCGGGCACGAGTTTCTAAAGCCGGTTTACACAGCCGATTACATTTGGAAGGAGTCGCAGTTGCAGGTCTTTGTCATTGATGGAAAAACGCCGCACGGTGTGCAGAAAATCCTGAACGAATATTTCAATTTCACCAAGCAACCGCAGGATTTCGCGGAAGGCAATTTGCTTGTCAAAGACAAATATAACGGCAATATTCCAATTGTTTGGAAAGAGCAATACCTCATCGGGGCGTTTCACGATAGCGGGGACGATTTTCCGGAAGCGATTTATGCGTTTTTGAATCAATTGGATTGAGTGCCGGGACAATCCGTTAGGATTGCATCGCTCGGTAGCATTGACCATACTCATGCACGACGCATGCTGTAGGTATGCGGCCATTGGCGATTTGGGTTGCATAGCTACGGCATGCGGATATGTGATATTCATGCGGGAAAGGCGTGTTGGCCAACGCGGCCCCATAGAAAGGCTTGTTGGCGTGGGGTGTCTCCGCTCCGCAAAGCGGTCTAACGCCTGCTTTGCTTCGGTCGACATGACGATGCCGTCGTGGGGGGTAGGGGGAAAGGCAGCGGCGGCGGAGCCGCCGCTGCCTTTCCCCTCTCTTAAAAAAAGCGCCGCCGTCCTGTCGACCGCAGGGGCGGAGCCCCGCAGTGGAGACATCTCCTGCGAACAAGCCGCCCGAATGGGGTCGAACATATAAATGGCACACCTTCGGTGTGCGGGAGGGGAGGGGTGCATTTTACCCCGCACTGCGCTTCGCTTGTACGGGGTTATCAATATTTTACGCCTTCCGGCGTAACAGATGGAAACAAAATCACAGAATATAGCTGGATTTTGATGCGGGTGCCCTGTTGCGGCCTTATCCCGCAATCCCCTGAAAATATGCCTAACATAACAAGAGAGAGATTATCCCATTGCGAAATAACCCCTCTCATCATTTATTGTCCGTTTTTTATCACCAACCCGGATTTTGACCCAGTTTAGGATTCAATGTTTTTTGATCGGTTGGAATCGGATACAGATAATCTCTGCCTTCATTGAATTTGAAACCTTGCGTTCCTCCGTTCAATGTGTTTTTAAAGATTTTGATATATCCGTTGGCATCCACTTGCAATGCATCAACCCTATCTTCAAATTTCGCCTGCCGCGCTGTATCAGGTACAGCTATCGGCAAGTAATCTTCAAATTTAAAACTTGTCCATTGTGCTAATTTAGCACCAACCGGTATTTTACCCACGATAAGTTCTCCGGCTACCGCGATTTATTCAATCAGGAGAATTATTCCGGCAGCAAAGAAGTGTTTTACTGGAAAAAGTACGTGGCAGGTGTCATTAACAGCATTTGGGATAGATATTCGGCAAACGGCGCGGGCAGA
>BNTP01000134.1 GCA_025996695.1 Bacteroidia bacterium
AATCAACCATGTGTACATGAGGTAACAACTCATGAGCTTCTTTTCCGCTACCCGAAATGGTCTTGATATCATGCATGTAGCTTTCATCATTTTGAAGTGGCTTATAGCCAGTCCAACCATCTGTAACGATAGTACTTCCCTGTGTTATATTGTCTTGAATAAATAGAATCAAATTTTCTGATGTTGCTTCTTTTATACATCTAAAACGAACTCTACCTATCTGCTTCCCTATACATTCGGTGGCAACCACTACTAATGTTTTACTTTCCGCTCCACGACCTTGTTTCCCTATTCCTATTTCCATTCCTCCAATAAAAGTTTCATCCACTTCAACTACACCAGACAATTTGTCCCTACCGGGTCTAACCATTGCTCTTCTTATTTTCTGCAACCACATCCAAACTGGCCGGTAGCTGCCAAATCCCATGAAATCTTTCATATTGCTTGCGCTAACTCCAGTCTTCTGTGCTACCTCCCACCACATAATATGAAACCATAATAACAATGGTTTTCTTGTTCCATGAAATATAGTTCCAGCAGTTAATGATGTCTGATGACCACAAGAACGACAGTGTATTAAATTTTGTGCAGTAAGCCAATAGATCCCATTCTTGCATTTTGTACAACGAAATCCTTCCGGCCATGTTATATCAAATAAATATTGGCGACAATTCTCCTCATCCTTGAATTGTTCAAGAAACTCTATAAAATCTTTTGGATATTGTTCTGCTTGCATTCTGCAAATGTACTATTATTTTTTTACTTGACCGAAAGGCATAAGCAGTTTAAAAATTAAAAAAGATGAACAAAATGGCTATCGGATATTGCACCTAATGTGAATTCCCTTCGGGAAATTGTTGAAGAGGAGAGCGTCCATTTTCTATTGATATGCAAGTCCTAACGGACTATTTGCCCGTAGGGCATTCATATCAATAGAAAATGACAACGCATCACACGCCGCGCATGCGGTATGCGACCATTCGCGAATATTGATTATAAATAAAATTAGAGTATAAACAAGTAAAAAATGAAAAAAAATGAAAAAGAAACAATTGTTTTTTAGCCTGCTCGTCATAGTAGCTTTGAGCAGCAGTTGTGCAACCGATTTGTGTCAAAACAATCCGTTGCAGAGTAGTGGGAGAGAGATTTCCTTCAAGACGTTCGCGGACAAACAGCTCCGCGCGAGTGTGACCACCGCGGCTTCGATGACTTCGTTCACCACCTCGGCGTGGAGCCATCCTGCCGCAACGCCAACGGTTTATGACGGTTATGTGCTGAACGGCGTGACCGTGACGCGCGGCGAAGAGGGTGGGGATGCTACGTGGGATTATTTCCCAAAAACCAACTGGCCGGCAAAAGACTCCGTGGATTTCTTCGCTTACTCGCCCGCATCCAGTGTGAATGTGTGAATGTGATGGTTGGTTTGAAACAGGCGCCTTCAGTCACGATTCCTCCTGCCACCGGCCCCGAGATTAAATACACCGTTCCGCTTGACCAACAAGAGGATTTCATGGTGACTAAAAGTGTAGATTTGAGTTATACAAGCAGTCCGAGCGTCCAATTGAATTTCAAGCATGCCCTGTCAAGGATTGTTTTCAAGGCTCAAAATCAGAACAAAAACAAGACCTATCTGATTAAAGAACTGGCTTTGAGTAAATTGAAATCGAAAGGAACACTCAACATGTTGGATTCGGTACCGAATGGCGCGAATAGTTTTGCTCATGTTTCGGGAGCATACAACGTTGCTTGGAAAGCACAACACGATTCGGTTACATACAAAGTGGATCTTGGGAGCACGAATGTGTATGTGCCTTACAGCACAGGCACCTCCAGCACCGATTATACCGCGATAACCAATGCGAGTAACGGTTTGATGGTGCTGCCACAGGAAACTGTCTTGGGAGCCTTCACCGGCAGCACGCCGGAATATGGCACGGTTGCCGAAATAGCCGCCAGTCCGGCGGATGCTTCCTATTTGTACGCGACCGTTGCCGAAGTAGATTATCTCACGAACGACACAGTGAATACACGTCAGGTAGTTTTCCGGTTGCATGACCCTAGCAAATAAAGCGCAAGGCATCGTGTTTGAAGCGGGCAGGCAATATACATTTTTGCTGACGCTGGGCTTGGACGGCGAAGAGATCGCGTTCTCTATTCCGACGGTGAGTGGTTTTAACACAGATGCAGTGGTGTGGGCACCTCTCCCATGCGGCTATCCGATTAAAGGTTATACGACTGCGAGTTATAGTAATACAGGTGTAGAAGATCTATGCTGGACAACGCAAAACATTGCCGAAGGCACCGCAGCATATACAAGTTATGACCCAGGTGGTGCGAATCCACAATCTGGTCGTGGCTGGTACTACGATGGGACGCAGGGTGATGCGGCGTGTAAAGAACTTGGATCGGAGTGGGCCATGCCGTCGCTGGCTCAATGGGAAGCGTTACGATCGGCCTTTGGCACTCTCACCCCTGGTGTAGGCACAACAGGGACCGCCCAAACCCTACGAGATGACTTCGCCGGGGGAAGTGCGAAGAATGGGTTTACAGATGGATATGGGTATTGGGCCGACTGGGACACCCTACTCTGGCTACGAGGTAGATGGAATACGGCTTACGGGTGGGATGCTGTATCGGGTTCCACGTCAGTGACTGATGGCCCGACGCTGGGGAGCTATGGGCTAGGCGTGAGGTGCGTGCGCAGTTTGTAGTTGTCTGAACTGTGATTCGTGTGATTTTGTGATGGGCTATGATTTTTTAGAGAATCATAGCCCGTCATGTAATCATTTCATCAGGGTTCAGACGATAATAACCTGACTTCCGGATATGCGATAGCCCTCGCGGATTTTGGCGCGCAAAAAGGTATGAAATTTGTTTAGGTTGAAAATAATTCATAATTCTTTCGTACCTTTGTAGCTTAAAAATAACAGTTTATGAGTTTTAATGTCAACGAAGCGGGTTTTTATGGGGATTTTGGCGGCGCATACGTACCGGAAATCCTGTATGCCAATGTGGAAACGCTGAAAAAAGAATACAAAAAAATCCTTGCCGACCCCGATTTTCAAGCCGAATATCAGGATTTGCTGTTGAATTATGTAGGTCGCCCGACTCCACTTTACCATGCCAAACGCTTTTCTGAGAAGTATGGTTGCAAAATCTACCTCAAACGGGAAGACCTCAACCACACCGGTGCACACAAAATCAACAATGCCATCGGGCAAATACTTTTGGCACAACGGATGGGCAAAACGCGCATCATTGCCGAAACGGGCGCCGGTCAGCATGGTGTTGCCACAGCCACGGTTTGCGCTCTGATGGCCATGGAATGTATCGTGTATATGGGGAAAACAGACGTCGAACGTCAAAATCTAAACGTCCGCAAAATGGAAATGCTCGGCGCAACCGTCGTGCCGGTCACGAGCGGCAATATGACGCTGAAAGATGCTTGCAATGAGGCAATTAGAGATTGGTGTTGTCATCCTGATGACACGTTTTATGTCATCGGATCAACCGTTGGTCCGCACCCTTATCCGGATTTGGTCGCCCGCCTGCAATCCGTTATCAGCAAGGAGATTAAGTGGCAAACAAAAGAGAAAGAAGGTCGTGATTATCCTGACTATCTCGTTGCCTGCGTGGGTGGCGGAAGTAATGCGGCAGGCACGATTTATGACTATGTCGACGAACCTCGCACCAAGATTGTTTTGGCGGAAGCAGCCGGCAAAGGCATTGATTCAGGCGAATCCGCTGCCACTATTCATTTGGGCACCGTCGGCATTTTGCACGGCGCAAAAACGCTGCTGATGCAAGATGAGGACGGACAAGTGCAAGAGCCATACTCCATTTCTGCGGGTTTGGATTATCCCGGAATCGGTCCAATGCACGCCAATATGGCAAAGATGGGTCGTTCGGAAGTGCTGGCCATCACCGACGATGCCGCCATTGCAGCAGCTATGGAACTCACACGCTTAGAAGGAATTATCCCCGCATTGGAGTCGGCACACGCGTTAGCTGTCTTTCAGCAAAAGAAATTCAAAAAGAATGAGGTGGTTGTAGTGTGTTTGTCAGGGCGCGGCGATAAAGATATGGAAACGTATATGAATTTGTTTAATTGAAAATTTGTTGTATCTTTGTGGTGTAATGTGCGTAAAAACATTTTTAATTTAGGAAAATATGAATACTAAAACATCAAGTGAATTGGAAGAATTAGAAATCTTGGAAAACAAGAAATTTCTTCAGTTATGGAACGCAGGACGCATAGAAGAAGCCCTTGCGACTACTACGTGGATGACTGTTGAAGAGTGTCGCCGTTCTTGTCATGAGGCAATAGATGAAGCTCGAAAAATTTTAGCCGAGAGACATGCAGAAAACGCACGGAATATGAGCGATTTAGCACTAATTAGGTTATGAAAAAAACAATATTAAACACGGAATATAAAACGATTTTGGCGGATTTGCAAACGCCGGTGAGTATCTATTTGAAAGTGCGCGACGTATTTCCGGAATCGGTGTTGCTGGAATCGTCGGATTATCATGGCAATGAAAATTCGATGTCGTTCATCGGACTGAATCCCATGGCTCGTTTTGAGGTCAAAAATAGTACGATCAATTTGCAATATCCTGACGGCACAACGGTCGAGAAAACCGTTCCCGCAGACACAATTGTCGATGAATTGCACCAATTTGTGCATTCGTTTGACGTTGGGGGGATTGTGGGGCAAGCCCGCAATGACAAGTCTTACAACGGATTTTTTGGCTTCACTGCCTACGATGCCGTAAAATATTTTGACACGATTGACCCCGATAAACAGGATTTTGGCGCAAGCACCATTCCCGACATGATTTATATCTTGTATCGCTACACGATTGTGGTCAATCATTTTCGCAACGAATTGACGGTCATCGAAAATAAAACGGACGGCGAAACAAGCCAAATGGACGACGTATTGACGTTGCTGAACAACCGCAATTATGCATCATACAATTTTTCACTTGCCGGCGACGAAACTTCCACCGTCACCGACGAGCAATATAAAGAAATGGTGCGACAAGGTGTGAAGCATTGCAAGCGCGGCGATGTGTTCCAAATCGTGCTTTCACGCTGTTTTTCACAGCCTTTTGCGGGCGACGATTTCAAGGTTTATCGTGCGCTGCGTTCCATCAACCCGTCGCCGTATCTGTTTTATTTTGATTTTGGATCGTTTCGTATTTTTGGATCCAGCCCGGAAACACATTGCGGCATTTCCAAAGGACAGGCGTATATTGACCCGATTGCAGGCACGTTTCGCCGCACAGGCGATGACGAAAAAGACAAACAACTGGCACAAGCCTTGTTGCTTGACCCGAAAGAAAATGCCGAGCACGTGATGTTGGTGGATTTGGCACGTAACGATTTGAGTAAAAACACGGAAAAGGTACACGTCGATTTTTACAAGGAAGTGCAATTTTATTCGCACGTGATTCACCTCGTGTCACGCGTGGTGGGAGAAGTGCGCGAAGGCACAAACACGATTCAGATTTACGCCGATACTTTTCCGGCAGGAACGCTTTCCGGAGCACCAAAAATGCGTGCCATG
This sequence comes from Bacteroidia bacterium, assembly GCA_025996695.1. GTDB lineage: Bacteria > Bacteroidota > Bacteroidia > Bacteroidales > Azobacteroidaceae > Azobacteroides. The sequence continues at coordinate 5,574 of BNTP01000134.1, forward strand.
GAACTCATTCGCGACATCGAACCGCACAATCGCGGCGCCTACGGTGGCTGTATTGGGTATATTGGTTTGAATGGCGACCTCAATCAAGCCATCACCATCCGCTCATTCATCAGCAAAAATAACGCGCTTTACTATCAAGCAGGTGCGGGAATTACCGCTCGTTCAAACGACGAATCCGAACTGCAAGAAGTGAATAACAAGCTTGGCGCGCTGAAAAAAGCCATTGACACTGCGGTTACAATTAAGAATTGAGAATTATGGTGCATCAGGGGGAGCACGATAAATTTTTTATTTTCGTTTTCGCAGCAGTAGATCGCACGAGGTAGTAAGTTATAATTTGCTCTCGTCTATTGTTACATTTGTCCAATAATATGTGATTGTATGAAAATAGTTTGTACCTTTGCCCATTAGTGTGCGACAAGCCGTCGTCGAAACAATTGTTCAGCAAGCGAGACTGAACCTATTATTCCGTTAATAGTAGCCTAAAGGGCATTGCTAATTAAATATAGAAATTGTTCCGTTTCTATGATGCATGAGCAACAGCAAGGATAATTGGAGCATTTC
>BNTP01000135.1 GCA_025996695.1 Bacteroidia bacterium
CAATGAACAACGAATAATGAACAACGAAAGAAAAATAATTACAAACAAAAAAAATTTAGTAAGACATGAAAAAGAAAGAAATTTGTTTTAGCCTGCTCGGGCTGGTGGCTTTGAGCAGCAGTTGTGCAACCGATTTGTATCAAAACAACCCGGTGCAGAGTAGTGGGAGAGAGATTTCCTTCAAGACGTTTGCGGACAAACAGCTCCGAGCGAGTGTGACCACCGCTGGTTCGATGACTTCGTTCACCACTTCGGCGTGGAGCCATTCTGACGGTGCGGTCAGTACAGCAAATCCTTACAACGGTTATGTGCTGAACGGCGTGACTGTAACACGCGGCGAAGCGGATGGTGCTGGTGCCAACACTTGGGACTATTTCCCCAAAGCCAGCTGGCCGGCAAGAGATTCCGTCGATTTCTTCGCTTACTCGCCCGCATCCAGTGTGAATGTGACAGTCGGTTTGAAAAAGAATGTGTCCACAGTCCCAACTCCTCCTATCGCCGGTCCAGAGATTGAATACACCGTGCCTGGATGGGTCGGTGGCAGTCGTCCGATTGACCAACAAGAGGACTTCATGGTGACTAAAAGTGTAGACTTGACTTATAAGTCAAGCGATCCTACGGTGCATTTGAATTTCAAACACGCCCTGTCGCGGATTGTTTTCAAGGCTCAAAATCAGAACAAAAACAAGACGTATGTGATTAAAGAATTGGCTTTGAGTAAGTTGAAATCGAAGGGAACGCTCAACATGCTGGATTCGATACCGAATGCAGCAGATCCATTTCTGCATACTCCGGGAGCATACAACGTTTCCTGGAAAGCACAACACGATTCGGTTACATACAAAGTGGATCTTGGGAGCACAAATGTGCTTGTGCCTTACGGCACCGGCACTGCGAGTAGCGATTATACCGATGTTACCAATGCGAGTAACGGTTTGATGGTGCTGCCTCAAGAAACTGTGTTAGGAGCCTTCACCGGCAGCACGCCGGAATATGGCACAGTAGCCGAAATAGCCGCTACTCCGGCGGATGCATCTTATTTGTACGCCACCGTTGCCGAAGTGGATTATCTCACCAACGACACGGTGAACAGGCGTCAGGTAGTTTTCCGGTTGCACGACCCTGCGAATAAAGCGCAAGGCATCGTGTTTGAAGCCGGCAGGCAATATACATTCTTGCTGACCTTAGGCTTGGACGGCGAAGAGATTGTGTTCTCTATTCCGACAGTGGCTGATTTTAACGAGAGTGCAGTGGTGGATGCGCCGACGCTACCTTGGAAGTGCGGCAACCTGATTAAAACTTATACGACGGCTAGCTATGCTAACCCAGGTCTAACTGGCCTTTGCTGGACAACGCAAAACATTGCCGAAGGCGTCGCTTCATATGATACCTACGGAGGGACTGCCACACCTGCTCCCACAACAGGACAGCGTGGTTATTATTACGCATGGTCGGAAGCCGACGCGGCGTGTAAAATACTTGGAGCCGATTGGGCGGTTCCTGATGAAACTCAATGGAATGCAATAAAAAACGCATACGGTAGCTTAATGCCAGGACCTGGCACTACCGGTAACGCTACGACGCTGAAAATCGCTTGGGATAGCGGTGACGCACTTGGTGGATATAATAGTGGCAGTACCTGGACTAACTGGGATATTAACGGCTTCTGGTGGGTTCAAGGAACAGGGCGGGCTGTGTATTATGACGCGCCCTTCGCGGCCTGGTATGGACCTATGGGAGGTATGATGGGTATGCAAGCAACCGTGAGGTGCGTGCGTACCATTTAGGCTTGAGATCTTGACCTGTAATTCGTGTGATTTTGTGATGGGCTATGATTTTTTTAGAGAATCATAGTCCATCATGTAATCATTTTGAACAGACCGCTGTTGCCTTTTTATTCCCACTCAATTGTTGCGGGCGGTTTGGAACTGATGTCGTAGACCACGCGATTCACACCCCGCACTTTGTTAATAATTTCGTTCGACACTTTGGCGAGAAATTCGTAGGGCAAATGCGCCCAATCGGCCGTCATCGCGTCCGTAGAAGTTACAGCACGCAACGCAACCGCATTTTCATACGTTCGCTCGTCGCCCATCACGCCCACCGATTGCACAGGCAATAAAATGACGCCGGCTTGCCACACTTGGTCGTAGAGGTTCCAATCGCGCAAACCTTGAATGAAAATATCGTCTGCGTCCTGCAAAATACGCACTTTTTCGGGTGTGATTGCCCCCAAAATACGCACGCCCAAACCCGGTCCGGGAAATGGATGCCGCTTGATGAGGTGTTCTTTCATACCCAGTTTGCGCCCTACCCTGCGCACTTCGTCCTTGAACAGAAGTCGCAATGGCTCAACGAGTTGCAGGTTCATTTTTTCGGGCAAGCCCCCCACATTGTGGTGAGATTTAATGACCGTTCCGGTAATCGACAGCGATTCAATAATATCGGGATAAATAGTGCCTTGCGCCAGCCATTTGATGTCTTTCAGCTTTTTTGCTTCTTGGTCGAAAATGTCGATGAAACCTTTGCCGATGATTTTTCGTTTCTTTTCGGGTTCGGTCACGCCGTCCAATTCCTTGTAAAAATACGCTTTGGCATCAATGCCGAGCACATTCAAACCCAAATGTGCGTAATCTTCGAGCACTTTTTCAAACTCGTTTTTGCGCAACAAACCGTTGTCCACAAAGATACAGGTTAGATTTTTGCCAATCGCTTTATTGAGCAGCACCGCGCTCACAGAGGAGTCCACGCCACCCGACAGCGCAAGAATCACTTTGTCGTCGCCGACTTTTTCTTGCAACAACTTAACGGTCGAGTCAATGAAATTGGCCGGTGTCCAATCTTTTTTGGCGTTGCAAATGGTGAGAAAATTATCCAAAAGCGTCGTTCCAAACTCTGTATGAAACACTTCCGGATGAAACTGCACGCCCCAAGTCGGTTCGCCTTCAATGCGATAGGCGGCATTTTTTACGTCTGCCGTTTCAGCAATGACCGTAAAATTGGCGGGCATTTGCGTAATGGTATCGCCGTGGGACATCCACACTTGCGAATCGGCGGGGATATTTTGCATCAAATCAGGTAGAAACAAGGCATGCCCCGCCTCTACATGCGTTTTGATCGGGGTCAATACCGCACGACCGTATTCGCGACTATCGCCTTTTTCCACTTTGCCACCGCTGCTATAAGCCAGATACTGAGCACCATAGCAGATTCCCAACATCGGATAGTTGCCCCGAAGTGCCGACAAATCCGGCTTGAACGCTTCTGCATCGTTTACCGAAAACGGACTTCCCGACAAAATCACGCCAATCACAGACGCATCATCGGTCGGAAATTTATTGTACGGCACAATTTCGCAATACATATTAAGCTCACGCAACCGACGAGCAATCAATTGGGTTGTTTGTGAACCAAAATCCAAAATAACAATTTTTTCGAGCATAAATTTTGTTCAAAAATATTTTTTACAAAGGTACGAAAAAAAAATTCTTTTTTATGAACAAAATATCAATTTTTATTGCTATATTTGCAGAAGTAAATTACTAATTAAAAAATAAAACATCATGAAACATTCAGGTTTATTTATTGGATTGGGCATCGGAGTAGTCTTAGGGGCTGCTATTGGGGCATATTTGGCTTCGAGCGATGAAGCAAAGGCCGATTTGGTGGACAACATCAACGAGAAAGTGGGTACAGCCAAAGACAAATTGAGCAAATTGGCAGATGAAAGTTTGGAAAAATTTGGCAAAGTGAAAGAACGTTTGGCACAAGTGGCTGAAGCAGAAGGATGTATGACAGACGCTAAATCCACACACTAATCATGGAAGCGGAATATAAATTAGGAGAAATTCTAACTTTGTTAAAAACTGACCTGCTTGATTTTGGGGCTACAAAGTTGGAATTGCTGAAATGGCAGACGTTTGAAAAATCGTCGCGGCTCGGCTCGTTGATTTTGTGGGGATTCATTGTGATAAATCTGATTTTTTTCGCGTTGCTGTTCGCATTCATCGCTTTGGGCTTTTTGTTCAGTGGTTGGGTCGGCTCTCATGCGGGCGGATTTGGCTTAGTAGCGCTGCTCTATTTGATTGTTTTGGGGATTTTGTGTGTCTTCCGCAAGGGTATTTGCACAAGCATCCAAAACAGATTTTTGTCCGAATTGGATTCAAGTTTAGCAGAGGAAACCAAAAAATAAAACAACCATGAGTACAAAAAAATTAACTCCTTTGGAAGTGTTAAAGCAGCGGGAAGCGCGCTTAAAAACAGATGCAGAATCTCTGATTGAGGTCGTGCAAGACGATTTCTGCTATTTATATAGTCATATTGGACCATTGCTGGGCAATGCCGCTTTGGACGCCATAAGTACTAAAATGCCGCCCTTTGTGCAAATGTTGATGAATCGTCAACCGGCAAGGCAAGAGCAAGAAGCTCCGTCGCCGCTGAATTTGTTGGCAGCAGGAGTTTTGGAGTTGGCGCCGCTCTTGTTAAGTTTTGGCAAACACAAATTGGCGGGCTTCTTACTTGGGCAAGTGGCACAGCGCCTTTTCAAAAAACAGGGCTAAATTGAGTCGCTTAAGATTGAATAAGAAGAGGTTGTGTGTCGTCCCATGCGGGACTTTGGGGTGTGCTCCGTCACTCCCGTAGACTGAAGTCTACGGTTAATAAAGGGCTGTCTGCGGGACAAAGTCAGAAATTGCTTGCAGGGAATGCTATTTAGTGGTATGATTGCGGATAATCATATAATTTTACACCTTCCGGCGTAGCAGATGATTCCAAAATAACAGAATTTTGATGCGGATGCGCGATTTTTTTATCGGCATTTGGATTTTCCAAAAATTTCATGTAAATTTGCACTCTAATTGAAGAAAATATGTTTGAAAATTTAAGTGATAGATTAGAACGCTCGTTTAAGCTGCTTAAAGGTGAAGGCAAAATCACCGAGATTAATGTAGCAGAAACCCTGAAAGATGTTCGTAAGGCCCTTTTGGATGCCGACGTGAACTATAAAGTCGCGAAAACGTTCACCGACACCGTTAGAGAAAAAGCACTTGGACAAAACGTGCTGAAAGTCATCAGGCCGAGCGAACTCATGGTGAAAATTGTCCATGACGAACTCGCAGTCCTGATGGGCGGCGAAACAGCTGAACTCAATCTCAAAAATAGTCCAACCATCATTTTGATGTCCGGTTTGCAAGGTTCCGGAAAGACCACTTTTTCCGGTAAGCTCGCCAAAATGCTCAAGGACAAGAAGAACAAAAAGCCGCTGCTCGTGGCAGACGACATCTATCGTCCGGCCGCTATTGAACAGTTACGCGTGCTTGGCGAACAAATTGGCGTGCCTGTGTATGCCGAAGAAGGCAACAAAAATCCGGTTGAAATTGCCCAAAACGCCATCAAACAGGCGAAACAAAACGGTAACGACATCATCATCATTGACACCGCCGGACGCTTAGCCGTTGACGAACAGATGATGACCGAAATAGCAGCCATCAAAAAGGCAGTCAATCCCCACGAAATCCTCTTTGTGGTGGATTCGATGACCGGTCAGGACGCTGTGAACACCGCCAAAGAATTTAACGACCGTCTTGATTTTACCGGCGTCGTGCTTACCAAATTGGACGGCGACACCCGCGGTGGTGCCGCCTTGTCGATTCGCACAGTGGTTGACAAGCCGATTAAATTTGTCGGAACAGGCGAAAAAATGGAGGCGATAGATCCATTCCATCCGGTTCGCATGGCTGACCGCATCTTGGGGATGGGCGACATCGTGTCATTGGTCGAAAAAGCCCAAGAACAATTCGATGAAGAAGAAGCTCGCCGATTGAGTAAAAAAATCGCAAAAAATCAGTTCGATTTCAATGATTTTCTCACTCAAATCAACCAAATCAAGAAAATGGGGAACATGAAAGACCTCGTTTCTATGATTCCGGGAATTGGCAAAGCCATGAAAGATGTAGACATCAAAGAAGACGCATTCAAACCGGCAGAAGCCATCATCTACTCCATGACACCCGAAGAACGTGCGCATCCCGAAATCCTGAACGGCAACCGAAAAGCACGTATCGCCAAAGGAAGTGGCACCAACATGG
>BNTP01000136.1 GCA_025996695.1 Bacteroidia bacterium
GGACTCTAAAGTCCCATTACGGCTTGCTTGTATGTTTGTGAAAACGGGATTTAACGCCGGAAATGCGCGGACGCGGAGGCGCGCTTGCGCGGTTCGGTTCGTGCGAGGAAATCTACCCCCCCCCCCCGTAAACTACTGATAATGAGGGAGTTATGTCCGTTTTATGCTCATTATGTACCATAAATCTTATGCTTATTGATTCCTTAATGTAGAAACGCGGCGTGCCACGTCTCTACGCGATTATGTCTAAGGTGTATCAATCAGAAGAAACAAAATTTAATGTTGTTTTTCAAATTCTTGCATCGTTGCAATCAATGCTTCGACGGCTTCTTTTGGCAACGCGTTGTAAGTGGAAGCGCGGAATCCACCTACCGAGCGATGTCCTTTGATACCTACCATGCCTCTTTCGGTCGCAAATTGGAAAAAGTCGTCGTTCAAATGTTGATATTCGTCGTTCATTACAAAACAGATGTTCATCAATGAGCGGTCTTCAACAGCTGTTGTGCCTTTGAACAATTTGTTGCGGTCGATTTCGGCATACAACAAGCCTGCTTTTTCTTTGTTGCGACGATACATTTCTTCTACGCCACCGATGCTTTTCAACCATTTGAGGGTTTGCAATGCGGTGTAAACAGGTAACACAGGCGGTGTGTTGAACATCGAACCTTCTTTGATGTGGGTGCGGTAATCCAACATGGTTGGAATTGGACGCGTCACTTTGCCCAATAATTCATCTTTCACAATGATGAATGTCACCCCTGCCGGAGCCAAATTTTTCTGCGCACCACCGTAAATCAAGCCGTATTTCTTTACGTCAATCGGACGAGAGAAAATATCAGACGACATATCGGCAATCAAAGTCACGGGAGAGTCCAAATCTTCGTGAATTTCTGTCCCGTAAATCGTGTTGTTCGTCGTGATGTGGAAATAATCGGCATCCTTCGGAATGGTATAGCCTTTGGGGATAAAGGTGTAATTGGCATCTTTGGAAGAAGCCACTTCGATGACTTCGCCAAACAATTTCGCTTCTTTTTGAGCTTTGTTTGCCCACACACCGGTATTCAAATAAGCGGCTTTTTTTTCCAACAAGTTGAACGGCACCATGCAGAATTGCAAACTTGCGCCACCTCCCAGAAAGATTACCGAATAACCGTCGGGAATGTGCAACAATTCCTTGAACAAAGCCTCTGCATCGGCAACCACTTTTTCGTAACCTTTGGTGCGGTGGCTGATTTCCAACAAACCGATACCTGTTCCTTCAAAATCTTTAATCGCCTCAATCGTGCTCTGCACCGCTTCCACAGGCAAAATTGACGGACCTGCATTAAAATTGTACTTTTTCATAATGTTATCTTTTTATTTTATGCGACAAAGATACGAAATAGTTATGAATTATGAGTTATGAGTTATGAGTTTTTTTCAAAAATACCGTATTGTTAGTAAGAATCATTGTGAATCGATTGCACCGCACGCCCTGAGGGGTCGAGCAGGTTTTTGAAAGCGGCGTCCCATTCGATGGCGATGGGCGTGCTACAAGCTACTGAAGGCACTGAAGGCACGGTTTTTGCTGCTGAATCCGACGGGAAGTGCTCTTCAAAAATGGTGCGATAGTGGTATTCTTCCTTCGTCATCGGGGGATTGATTGGGAAGCGTTCGGCTGCTTTGGCAAACTGTTCGTCGCTCACTTGTGCCGAGGCGATGTCGCGCAAGGTGTCAATCCAGCTATAGCCTACGCCATCCGAAAATTGCTCTTTTTGACGCCATGCCACGCTTTCGGGCAACATATCCTCAAAAGCTTTTCGCAAAATCCATTTTTCCATGCGATTTTTTGCACCACTCAATTTATTTTCAGGATTCAGACGCATCGCCACATCCAAAAATTCTTTGTCGAGGAACGGCACACGTCCTTCTACGCCCCATGCTGCCAACGATTTATTCGCACGCAGACAGTCGTAGAGGTACAATTTGTCTAATTTGCGTACCGTTTCTTCGTGTAAAGCCTTTGCATTCGGCGCTTTATGAAAATAGAGGTAACCTCCGAAAATTTCGTCCGCGCCCTCGCCTGAAAGCACCATTTTGATGCCCATCGACTTAATTACGCGCGACAAAAGATACATCGGGGTCGAGGCACGAATAGTCGTCACGTCGTATGTTTCAATATGATAAATCACGTCACGAATAGCGTCCAAACCTTCCTGAATGGTGAAATGCACTTCGTGATGAACGGTTCCAATGTGGTCTGCCACTTTTTGAGCCGCCGCCAAATCGGGTGCACCTTCCAAGCCAATGGCAAACGAGTGCAATTGAGGCCACCAAGCTTGTTGACTGTCGCCGCTCTCGATGCGTTTATCTGCAAATGTTTTTGCAATAGCTGAAATGACGGACGAGTCCAAACCGCCCGACAAGAGCACGCCATAAGGCACGTCGGTCATCAATTGACGTTTGACGGCAGCAATCAATGCTTCGCGCAAGTCGACAATAATTTCAGGATGTGCTTCCGCGAGCGGCGCCTCTTTCACGGCGTCATACTCCATCCAGTCGCGGATGTACCATTGCGTCAATTCGCCGTTATAGAGGTAGTGCCCCGGAGGAAACACTTCGATGCGGCTGCAATAGCCTTCCAAACATTTCATTTCAGATGCCACATACAAGGCTCCTGACTCGTCCCAACCCATGTACAAAGGTATCACGCCGATGGGGTCGCGAGCAATGAGGTAGCTGTCTTTTTCCGAATCGTAGAGCGCAAACGCAAAAATGCCGTTCAAATCTTCCAAAAAGTCGATGCCTTTTTCTTTGTAAAGGCTTAAAATCACTTCGCAATCAGACTTCGTTCGAAATTGATACGTGCCTGCTTGACGGTCTCGAATCTCCTGATGGTTGTAAATTTCCCCATTTACCGCAAGAATAATCTTGCCATCGGGTGAATACAACGGCTGTTGGCCCGACTGCGGATCCACAATTGCCAGACGTTCATGCGCCAAAACAGCGTTGTCGCTGCAATAGATGCCTGACCAATCCGGGCCACGGTGACGAATTTTCTTCGCCATCGCAATGGCCTGCGGACGCATTTTACCACCGCTTTGTTTGAAATCAAACATTCCAACTATTCCACACATATTTTTAGTTTTTAGATATTAGAGTGTAGTGTTTAGACGCGCTACACTTATTTATATTAAATTGGCGCAAAGTTAAGCATTTTATTTCAAATACAAAAGCTTTTGTTGCATTTTATTTTTATTTTCTATTTATTTTGCCCGTTAGGGTATTTATAGGGTGCATTTCAAATAGTCGTTTTTGTTTATTGCCTAACGGGAAAAACAAGAGTGGTGCAGGTGGCTTATGTTTTGGCCTGTGCTTGATTGGCGCAAATGGCGACCAATTTATAGATGTCGTCTACCGAGCAGCCGCGCGACAAATCGTTGACGGGGGCTGCCATTCCTTGCAAAATTGGCCCGACGGCTTCGGCTCCTGCGAGGCGTTGCACTAACTTGTAGCCTATGTTTCCACATTCTAAGTTCGGGAATACCAAGACATTGGCTCGTCCTGCCACTTTGCTTCCGGGGGCTTTTGTGATGCCAACTTCCGGCACTAATGCTGCGTCTAATTGCAGTTCGCCGTCAATGAGCAAGTCGGGAGCCATGGCTTGGGCGATGCGGGTGGCTTCTACCACTTTATCGACCAATTCGTGTTTGGCACTGCCTTTGGTTGAAAAGCTCAACATGGCCACGCGCGGTTCGATGTTGGCGATAGATTGCGCCGTGCGTGCGGTGGTAACGGCAATTTCAGCCAATTCCTGTGCTGTAGGGTTAGGCATTACGGCGCAATCTGCAAAAAACAGCAGGCCGTCTTCGCCAAATGATTTATCTTTGAGGAACATCAAAAAAGTGCCACTCACAACGCTGATGCCCGGTTGAGTTTTGACAACTTGCAAGGCTGAACGCAGCACATTGCCCGTCGTGTTGCGTGCACCGGCAATTTCGCCATCAGCATCGCCACTTTTAATCATCAAGCAACCGCAATAGAGAGGGTCTTCTGCCAATTTGCGCGCTTCCTCAATCGTCATGCCCTTGCTTTTGCGCAATTCGGCAAGCAGTTCGGCATATCTTTCCTTTTTGGGATGATTGGCCGGGTCAATCAATTGCGCTCCCTCGATGTGTTGAAGCCCGAATTGTTTTGCTAAACTCCTGATTTCTACCGGATTACCCAGCAAAATGATGTTTGCTACGCCGTCGGCAATCAAGCGGTCGGCAGCATGAAGTGTGCGCGGTTCGGTGCCTTCCGGCAGCACGATGCGCTGTTTGTTCGCCTTCGCTTTCGCGATGATGTCCTGTATTAAATTCATAATGAAATAAATTTGTTTTCGGCTGCAAAGATACAAAAAAACGTATTAAAAAGAGCGATATTTCGATTAAACCTGTTAAGTCTTCAAGACTTAACAGGTTTTATTTACTGATTACCCCCCTTTACCGCTTAAGCAGATAAACACCTTTCGGCAAAGCCGATACGGATATTTTCTCATTGAAGTTGTTTTCCGAAAGCAGTAAAGCGCCGGATAATGTGTAGATTTTTATCTACTTAACAGCCACTCAAAGACATTCAAGTGCATTATGCCGTTTCTGCTTTGAGGGAATGAATCGGCGGTGAGCAGGTATTTCGGATAATTGTCTTTGAGCGTTTCCAATGGACTGAACTCGCGCTCAATGGTTTGTTCATTTTCCAATTTCCACGAAACCTGGTAATATTCAATTTCGCCGCTTTTGTTTTTTACCACAAAATCAACTTCTGCGTTGCGTAATGCACCTATCCAAACTTTATAACCGCGCCGAAGCAGTTCAAGATAAACAATGTTTTCCAAAATATGCCCCCTGTCGGTCGTCTTTTCCCTGCCGGTCAGCACATTCAGAAAACCCAAATCAACAATGTAGTATTTTTCCTGCGTTGCCAACTGCTTTTTCCCTTTTATATCAAAGCGATTGACTGGATAAAACATAAAACATTCGGTTAAATAAGCAAGAAATTTCTCTACTGTTGCGTGGTGAATATTCTGATTGTCAGCCTTTAATGATTTTGAAATGCTGCTTGGTGAAACCTGACTGCCGATAATGCCGGCAATGTATTTTGTTACATTGGCAAAGGCGCGTTTGTCGTAAATAGTGTGCCGCTGCATAATGTCTTTTTCTACAACCGTAGCGTACAGAAATTCGAGATATTCATAAACCTTGTCGAAACCACCGTCGCGAAGTTCCACGCCTTTGGGCATCGAAGTTTCGTTTACATAATCGAAAAACAGCATTTCGTAATTCAAATAACGGTTTGAAAGGTCGATTGTTCGCGCTTGCAGATATTCATAAAATGAAAACGGCAAAATTGAAATCTCTATGTACCTGCCGCTTAACAGCGTTGCAAGTTCGCCCGAAAGCAAATTTGCATTGGAACCTGTGATGTAAACATCGGTATTTGCAGTAGCATAAAGTCCATCAACCATTTTTTCAAAACCGTTGATGTTTTGCACTTCGTCGAGAAAAATATAGGAAATTTTATCACTTGGCAACTTCGCTTTTATCTCAAAATAAAGCGAATCCCAAGTTTTGCCGAGATAGGATTCGGGCAGTTCAAAATCGTAGAAAATGATTTGTTCCTGCGCAACACCCATTTCCGACAAGTGATTTCTGTACAGTTCAAGCAAAGTTGATTTGCCCGAACGCCGCAGTCCGGTAACCACTTTTATCATACCTTTTTCTTTGTACGACAGCAGTTTATCTAAATAATCTTTTCGTTCTATAAAATTATTCATCACTCAAAACATTTATAATGTTGCCTGCAAAAGTACAGTAAATTATCAAAACTTGCAAATTTTACGAGTTTTGACACTTAAACCTGTTAAGTCTTGAAGACTTAACAGGTTTTATTTAGAGTTTGTCCATACAGTCCGTCCTTTATATTTTTGAAAGACTTTGCCCCGTTCAAACTTCTCGTGCCCAGAGAAAAAGCAACCGTTTTTTGTCATATTTTGAGTTCATCTGCCTTCAAAACATTTTTTGACCCTATTTTTTGACTTTTTCGAACCGTCAAGACATAATTCA
>BNTP01000137.1 GCA_025996695.1 Bacteroidia bacterium
ACATCACGATGCCAACCATCACTACGCCATGCCCCGGTGTTAGGACAGATGATTTTTTCATTTTTTGTCCCCCTTTCCTGTTATCAGCCAAACCAAAGAAACGCCGGCTTGTGTTGGACCGAAATAGTGCAAATGTTCCATATCGCGTTGAATATATTTTTCACTGTTATGACTGTAATCATAGAGATAGTAAGTTCCCGTAGCGTAACCAAGTCCCAAACTGAAATTCACTCGCAGGGAACGGTTAAGCACATGCGAATAGCCACAAGTCAATCCGACGGAATAACTGTCGCGACTCAAATTGCCGTAATCCGTTGGATTATCCTTAAAGAGTCTAATGTCATAATTGAACAATGAGCCGTAAACTCCTGCGTACCAGCCGGATAGAGGTCTATAATTCCCGTTTGCGCTCAATTGAGGATTAAGCCAATAGCGTGCTTCCGCCCAAAGTGCCTGAATGCGATAGCTCAGATAGTTAGGGTCTCTATTATCCCACCACATCCAAATACCTTGCACGGATGCCGAAATGTGAGGTGAAAGCACAGCTTCCAAATAGAGATTAGGCACCAGCACGACATCGTAGAGCAGGTTGCTGCCTAAAGCAATCGGTGGCATTTTCCATGAAGAGGAGTTTCTAAGAGCGGGAGGGTAGGGGTATTCCCTCTCTTTTGTAGCCCAAATGGTGTCATGAAGCCAAACGGTGTCATGAACATAGATGGTGTCGTGAATCGCTACCGGAACGCTTTCCTCAAGAGTGGCAGTACCTTGCCTAATCTGTTCTGTGTACATGCGCAACGGACTGCTTTCGCCGGGAGGAATATAACTGCCGTCTTTCATCTTCAGGCGCACCGAAGCATATTGCAATTGAGGATAAATAACATTTTTCAGATATGTTTGTGTGCCGGCATCAGATGTTCGCAATTTGTGCAAGACAAAAATGTTTTTCAGATATGATTGTGTGCCGGTATCAAATGTTCGCATCAGAGATTTGCTGTTGAGCCACAGAAGTATTTTGTCGCGCGACGGCAAATCGTCTTCTGCCTCAATCAAAGCCTTAAAGCCGTCCCAATCAATGCCGATAGCAGAAGTATGGATGCGAGTTTTCGGAAAATCGGGATGCTTCCTTAAAATATAGTGCTTCATTGTCTCGGCACGCCGAATAGACAAACCTTCGTTATGCGACACACTCGCGATGGGCGAAGCTGCGGCAGTAATTAACAAAGAGTCAATTTGTGTGTAAATTTCCGGACTGGCCAAGAGCGATTCCAAAGAATCAAACATTGCTGCATTGCCTCTGAGGTCGCGTTCAAGAAACGTTTTGTCCATTCTGAACGAAAAGATTTTTGGCATGAGATGTTGTGCTACAACAAGTTGCGGTACGAAAGCAAAGAGGACGATGCTTGCGAAAAAGCAAAATCCGACCACGCGTAATTTACTAAACCGATGTCGTTTACATTCCAACACAATGCAAAGGTAATACGTTTTTTTTAATCTTCCAAATTTTATTTAAAATGTGCCTGTTTATTTTCGCACATAATTACTATTATGTTTAATAGAATTTTTGACGCACCCCACTGATGCCATCTAAGCCCTTTTTGAAAAAAATTTGTATGGTAAGTAGATTTTGTTTATCTTTGCAAAAGCATTTGAAACAAATGGAAGAAAAAGAAAAAATAAAATCAGGTTTGCTCAAACGAAAGTCTGGATGAAGGAATTGGCAATACAGGGCGATTATTTGCGGAATATGAATATCTGCTTTGCAAATCTTTATGGGGACTTCTAAAAATACCAAATTTACAATTTGATTTTACAACAAAGCCGAAGTCCATTTAAACTCTGTCCAAAATCGGGGGCAAAGTTAGGCAAAAATTCTATGCAACCCAAACTTTTTTGCTGTTTTTGTGCGGAAATCTATCTATCTATCTATCTATCATATACTTACGTCTGCTGAAAATAAGTCTTTTAACCCTTGATTTAATGTCGGACGGGACATCTTTGTCAAACGACATATGAGTGATTTTCCGCCTCTACCTATTTGATATGCTTCGGCGGAAAAGACTATGCGCCTTTGCTTTTCGTTTAAATGGGGAGAGATTAACGATAACTTTTCTTTGAGATGTTCCATGACGCAAAGTTAGCTATAATTTTTGATACTTACACTATAAATGTAAAATTAATTTACGGACATTTCCTAAGTCTCTCGCCGCATCAAGCGCGCATGATACATTTTGATCGGTGGCCGGCCATTGTATAGCCATCACGAGGATTGCACACATTACAATTTTTTCATATCATTTCATTTTTTATTTGTCAGAGGAGATTCAAGAATATCCATAAAGCCCACCCGACCTGTTACAATTAATTATTTTAGTAATTCATATACGACATCAGCCACGGACAAGCAGTATGCGTTGATTTGGCCGACGTTCGTTTCCAATAATCCAACCGCCTGTGTATCCAATTTCATTGTCGGCGAGGGTGTCGGGGGACAACCCCGAACACCAAAGGACACTCTAAAACAAGCGTCGGCGATGACAATGCTTATTATCCTCTATAATTGCACGGATATTATTATTGATACGGGGGTGGATTTTGCCAAAGGCATACATCAAGTGCGGGGCGGCGTTGATCGAAAGTTGTTTTTGCGGCCCTTATTTCGTCTGAACTTTGCCTGATCCACCCAGTCGATGCTATAAGGGCTGGCAGATCGCACCCCCATTGTACTCCGCGTACATTATCCCACGATGGATCCATTATATTTTTGTAGGCCTGGGCGCGGTCCGCGGCGTTTTTTACTTCGTTAGCTATCGCATTGCAAGGGGGCGGCACGATATCCTTAGTTACTGCCCAATAATGGATCATCGACTCCGCGATAGGATCGCTAACTTCGACTTTCACTTTGCACCCCATTAGATGGGAGTTGACTAATGTTCGTACCGGCTCGCAACAATTACTTGGTATAAATCCACCCGCCCGCGTGATCGGTAGAGTGTAAGCCACAAGGGTCGCTTCACTGCCAACCAAATCATTGTTAGTTACACTTGAATGTTCTTGGGCGGATGCATCCGATAATATTATCGAAAGCCCGATAATTACAAATATATTTTTCTTCATAAATTTTTTATTTTTAATGCCTGAGGAGTATCCGGGAAATTCTCAGTACTCCTCGACAAATTATATTTAATTTTTTTAATAATTCATATAACACTATATTTGACACGGCGAAAATGCTGCATATTTAGTAGCAATAATCTTCTAACTGTTCAACTGCCTGTCAATCTATTTTTACTGACGGCTATGGTCTCGGGGGACAACCCCAAACACCAACCGACACGCCGGAACCAACGTCGGCGAAGTCAACGTTTAATATTCTCTATGCGCGCGTAATAATATTCTCGCTGTACTAAAGCTCGATATTAATAGGTATATTCATGCACTGACCAAACAACCAGCACATAGCCGCCTTATCGAAAAGCTGTCCTTTCGCAGCGCCTCTCAGCACGTAGAATGTCCACGCATATGCTAATAACCCTTCTGCGTTACATCCCCATTGTCTTGCTGATATATAATTCCAATGACGTATGAGTAGGTCTAAACCTTTATCCCAAGTATCATTTTCATACATGTCGAGCCAATTTGCCAGGCATACGTCGCCCGGTGCTGGGGGTGTTGCGGCGTACGCGTCGAGCACGAAATCGATCCGTTCATGATAGAACCACAATTGTTCTACATCTTCAAGCATTCCTTGTAGCATTTTATCAACCAGTTGTTGCACTTGCGGTAAGCAACAGTCGCTAGGCACGTAGCTTAGGCGTATTTCAGTAATTTTAACGGGGTCAAGCGTCACCCCGGCAGTCGTTGCCGGCGGGTTTGACGTGGCGGATGTAACTGAAGTGGCCGTGCACAGCGCGATAATTAAAAATATATTTTTCTTCATAAATATTTTATTTTTAATGTCTGAGGAGTATCCCGGAAATCCTCAACTTTCCTCGGACAAATTTAATTTAATTTTTTTAGTAATTCATATAACACTATATTAGACGCATCGAAAATGTAGGATATTTAGTAGCAATAATCTTCTAACTGTTCAACCGCCTGTCAATCTATTTTTACTGACGACAATGGTGTCGGAGGACAACCCCGTACCTCAACTTACACGCCGAAACAGTCGTCAGCGAAGACAACCGTTTCATTCTTTCGTTATTGCTCGGGTGTTATCATATTTGATTAGTGCGGAGCACAATAATGATTGAATCCTAAGATCGCATTTGATCTAAGATCCATCTTATGAGTCGCATCTAAGAACCGGTCAGCCATTCGAGCTACAGCTTTTGACAATCCCACGAAGTCACATCCCCATTGTTTGGGGGCGATAAATAATTCATATTCATATATACACATCGTGGATGGCATTATCCACTCCGGAGTCTGCCAAATAAGATGCCAATCCAGCCAACATGGGTTGTTCCAAGCCGGTTCGGTTGCACGTGCGCGCTTTTCCATATCCCACAGATTGTCTTGATCGCGCTTCAACCGTGCAGCGTCCGATCGAGCGTGGTTCAAAAGTGCGTCCACGATTTTGCGTGCCGTTTTATTACAGCAGTTACTTTTAATAAATGGAGCAACGCCCACTTTTTCCATTTCATTCGTACTGCTAAGTTTGCCTCCTGTTTGCTCAGTAAATTGTATCTTATCTTGTACCTTCTTCGGAGGTGTTATTGCTGTAGCGTTTAACGGCAACAAAGCTAAAAGCAATATTATTTTAACTATTTTGTTCATTATATTTATTTTATTTATTAATGTCAGAGGAGTATCTTGGAATCTATACAATACTCCCCCGACCAGTTATTTTTGAATATTTTATTGCTCACATCGAAATTACCGTTTACCGCAATATATCTGTAGCCCATCGGCTGCCACAATCAATTTAGGTATAAAATTAGCCAATGTCGTGATAGCTGCACTAACTTTTCCCTGTTGGGTTGTCATTTTTGCGCTGGCGCTGTCCGCCAAAGATCCTAATTTAGTGTAATCTATGGACTCAATTGACCCTGAATTGCTTTCATCTCCAAGTCCCAACTGGTTGAATATGTCCATCAGCGCCGACCCATAGCGAATGTCATCAAGCAGTTCGGACGGCAATTTTAGTTTATCAAACTCTGTCCGGTATACTTTTTCCCATTCACCATACTGCTTGTCAGTGCCTCCTGGGCAAGTCATAAAAATGCGCTTAGCCTCATCAAAGGCGTCATTGACTTTTTTCATTGCCGCGTCATATTCGTCAAGCACTTTTGTCACGTTGTTCCAATCATCCAACGATGTCTGCAACGCGGTCAAAGCTTTTTCCTGAGCTGGGTTCAAAGAGGGACAATCATTTGGATCGGGTTCATCTTTTGGCAGTCCATCAATAATCTGTATTAATAAGGCCAGGGCTAGCGGTCCAAGGGGAAGAAGACCCGCTATCAAGGTAGGTGACATTTCCAACAACAGCTGAAAAGCAGCTGCCTTTCCTTCATTGGAGGCATATTCGAGTGCCTGATTGAGCAATTGCTCCGCCGTTATTCCGCCATCACCATTCGGTTTAGCGTTGCCGCCGCCATTGCCGTCGTCGCCGCCGTCGCCGCCGTCGCCGCCGTCGCCGCCATTGCCGCCATTGCCACCATTGCCACCGTCGCCACCACCAGCACCGCCGCCACCAGCACCACCACCACCAGCACCACCAATACCGGCACCAGCTTCTTCACAAAATACATAACATAAAGCCGCACCTAATCCCGCTGTTATTGTAGCGGCGTCTATCCACTGGTTTGCTTTATCTTTATTATATTCAGGGTTTAATTTGTTGCTTGTCACATCATTCACTTTGCGGTCGTTCGAAAAGATCACGTTAAACTCTTGGGACAACTCGGGCATCTCTTTTACCTTAACACGCACATTCATTAATACTGCCATAAAGTCATTCAGGTAGTCTGACTTGTGGAATCGTAAGTCAGACT
>BNTP01000138.1 GCA_025996695.1 Bacteroidia bacterium
GGTGGGTTGTAAATTGTCCGACCATGGCACTGAGGCGTTTTACGCAGAGGAATATGCGGAGGCCGAAATTGAGCAGATTTTTGATAAGGTCATGGGATTGCGGGTCAAGCCCGCAATGACGGACGATGCGGGATTGACGGCGTTGGAAATCAGCAAGTTCAAGTCGGCGATGCTCTATGAATTTGCCAAAATGAATTTTACGGCAGGCTGGACGCAGCAATTCCATTACGGTGTGTTACGCAACAATAATGAACGACTGTTCAAAAAATTGGGTCCTGATATTGGCTGCGATTCCATCGGCGATTTTCAAACGGCGAAGGCTTTTTCTACCTTTTTTAGTCGCTTGGATGCAGAGGGGAAGTTGGCAAAAACGATTTTATACAATATTAATCCGGGCGACAACGCGGTGATTGCGACGATGATTGGCAATTTTCAGGACGGTTCGGTTGCCGGAAAAATCCAGTTCGGCTCCGGCTGGTGGTTTCTCGACCAAATGGACGGCATGCAGGCACAGATGAACACGCTCTCGACGCTCGGATTGTTGAGCCGCTTCGTGGGGATGCTCACCGATTCACGCAGCTTCATCTCCTATCCGCGCCACGAATATTTCCGCCGCATTCTCTGCAACCTCATTGGCAACGACGTAGAAAACGGTTTGCTCCCGTCTTCCGAATTGCCTTTCTTGGGTCAGATGGTCGAAAATATATCCTATTATAATGCAAAAAATTTCTTTAATTTTTAAACAAGAGGATGAACGAGCAAATTTTATTCACAGAAACACAAAAATTCAGACAATGGTGGGTTTGGTTTTTGATATTGTTTTCATTTGGTGTGTGTAACGCTCCCATGATAAATCTTGTTTATCAATATTTTGAATTTGGGCGGCTTAACACCGGACTATTGATTACGGCAGGAATTGTTTTTCTCTGTACTTCACTGTCTATTTGTTACATTCGTTATCAGCGGCTCGAAACGCAGATAAAGGAAGATGGAATTTACGTGCGCTTTTTTCCTTACCAGAAACAATACAAACACCTTGCGTGGGAAGAAATTTCCAAATTGTATGTCCGTCAATACCGTCCGCTCTTAGAATATGGTGGCTGGGGATTTAATTACAGAGGATACAAAAAAACATTAACTGTTTCCGGCAATATGGGCTTGCAAATAGAGTTTACCAACGGAAAAAAACTTTTAATTGGGACACAAAAGCCGGATGAACTGACGGAATTATTGAATAAAATGGGAAAAATATCAATAGAAAATAAAAATATAAGCAAATGAAAAAAGTAGTAACTTTTGGTGAAATTATGTTGCGCTTGGCAACGCCTGATTATCAACGGTTTATCCAATCGACAAATTTGAATGCTACCTTTGGCGGTGGCGAGGCGAATGTGGCGGTGTCGCTGTCCAACTATGGCATCCCGACGGATTTTGTCACGCGGTTGCCCGAAAACGATATTGCCAATTGGTGTATTTCCGATTTGCGTAAATATAATGTAGGGACATCGAATATCTTGCGCGGCGGCGACCGTGTGGGTATTTATTTCCTTGAAACCGGGGCGATTGCACGTGCGTCCAAAGTCGTTTATGACCGTGCCAATTCGGCGCTTGCCGACATCCAACCCGGCATGGTGGACTGGAAAGAGGTGTTCAAAGATGCGCAATGGTTTCACTGGACGGGCATCACGCCGGCACTTTCAAAAGGAGCTGCCGATACTTGTTTGGAAGCGATTAAAGTGGCCACCCAATTGGGAATCACTGTTTCCACAGACTTAAACTACCGCAAAAATTTGTGGAAATACGGCAGAAAAGCCTACGAAGTGATGCCCCTGCTGGTGGCAGGCTGCGACGTCATACTCGGCAACGAAGAAGATGCCGAAAAAATGTTCGACATCAAGCCCATCAAGTTCGATGCAACAAACACAGCAGGCGAGGTGAACCCCTCCGAATTTGAATCGGTGTGCACACAACTGCACCAAAAATTTCCGCGTGCCCAAAAGGTCATCATCACGTTGCGCGGCTCCATCAATGCCAACCACAACACGTGGAGCGGCTGTATGTATGCCAACCATACCCTCTACCGATCCAAACGCTACGACCTCACGCACATCGTGGACAGGGTAGGGGGGGGCGACTCCTTCATGGGCGGCTTGATTTACGGCTTAATCACCTATCCGCAGGACAACCAGCGCGCGTTGGATTTTGCGATAGCAGCCTCCGCCTTGAAACACACGGTGTACGGCGATTTCAACCTCGTAACCGTTCCCGAAGTGGAGCAATTGATGGGCGGCGATGGCTCCGGACGCGTTAGCAGATAATTGATTAATATAAATAAAATGAATGCCGGATATAATACCTAAAAATAAGGTGAAAGCCCTCCGGGCTATAACGCTTGAGAGGGATGTCATTTTCTATTGATATGGATGCCCTACGGGCAAATAGTCCGTTAGGACTTGCATATCAATAGAAAATGGACGCTCGCCTCTTCATCAATTTCCCGTAGGGAATTCACATTAGGTGCAATATCCGATAACCATATAAATAATTATGGCAAGATTTAATAAAATAGAAGTAATAAGCGCAATGTCGGCAACCGGAATGGTTCCGGTTTTTTACCACGCAGACGTTGAAGTCGCCAAGCAAGTGCTAAAAGCCTGTTATGCAGGCGGTGTGCGAGCATTTGAATTTACCAATCGGGGTGAATTTGCGCACGAAGTGTTTGGCGAATTGAGCAAATTTGCCGCCAAGGAATGTCCTAATTTGATTTTGGGCGTTGGCTCGATTGTAGATGCGCCCACGGCATCGCTCTACATCCAGTTGGGCGCAAATTTCTTGGTTGGGCCGTTGTTCAATCCAGACGTGGCGAAAGTGGCAAACCGCCGTTTGGTGCCTTACACGCCCGGATGCGGTTCGGTTTCGGAGGTCGGATTTGCGCAGGAAGCCGGTTGTGACTTGTGTAAAGTGTTTCCGGGCGACGTACTTGGGCCAAACTTCGTGAAAGGTCTGAAAGCTCCCATGCCGTGGTCATTGCTGATGGTGACGGGCGGCGTAAAACCCGAAGAAGCCAATCTCAAATCGTGGTTTGATGCCGGCGTAACATGCGTGGGCATGGGTTCCAACCTCTTCCCCAAAGAAGTCATAGCCGCCAAAGAGTGGAGCAAAATCACGGAGTTATGCAAAAATGCTTTGAACATAATAAAAGCAATTAAAAAATAGAAACATTATGCAGACACAAAAATTGAGTGAAATCAACGCAACGATAAGCAAATATCGCTGGACGATATGCAGTTTATTGTTCTTTGCAACAACGATTAACTACTTGGACAGGCAAGTCCTGAGTTTGTTAAAATCCGATTTGGAAGTTACTTTTGGCTGGAATGATGTTGATTATGGCAACATTACAAGCTTTTTTCAGTTCACATACGCCATTTCCCTGCTCTTTGCGGGTCGTTTCATCGACTGGTTGGGCACCAAAAAAGGGTATGCGTGGGCGATTATCATTTGGAGTGCGGGAGCTATGGGGCACGCTTTGTCGCGCGGGACCGGCGGATTCATGCTCTGGCGAGGCATTTTAGGCTTTGGCGAATCGGGCAACTTTCCGGCAGCCATCAAGACGACCGCCGAGTGGTTTCCCAAGAAAGATCGCGCCTTGGCAACCGGCATTTTCAATTCAGGCTCTAACATCGGGGCTATTTTGGCACCGCTCACAGTGCCTTTCATCGCCGCTTACTGGGGTTGGCAAATGGCATTTATCATTGTTGGCTCTATCGGTTTTATCTGGCTGATTTTCTGGCTTTTACTCTACGACACGCCCCAAAAGATGCTCGAAAAAGGCAAAATCACTCAGGGCGAATTTAACTATATCCACAGCGATAAGGAGGACGCAGTGAAGGTGGTGGAGGAAAAAAACGCCCTTCCGTGGCATGTAGAGTGGGGCAAACTGCTGACTTACAAGCAAACGTGGGCGTTCACCATCGGCAAGTTTATGACCGACGGCGTGTGGTGGTTTTTCCTGTTTTGGCTACCCGATTTTCTCAAAACACAATACGGCATGACGACCCCGCAAATGGCGATTCCGCTGGCGGTTTTATACAGTATGACGATGGTTGGCAGCATCGGCGGCGGTGCGTTTCCCATGTATTTTATCAACAAGGGGATGAATCCGTATGCGGGCAGAATGAAGGCGATGCTGATTATCGCGCTGTTTCCGCTGGTCGTGTTGGCAACACAATATATGGGCGGCTACAGTTTTTGGTGGGCAATCGTGCTGATTGGCATCGGCGCATCGGCGCATCAGGCGTGGTCGGCGAACATTTTCACCACCGTTTCGGATATGTTTCCCAAAAAAGTGGTCGGCTCTGTAACCGGCATCGGCGGTATGGCAGGCGGCGTGGGTGGCATTGTAATCTCGCAAGTGGCAGGTCATTTGTTCAAATTCTACGACGAATTGGGGCAGAAAGAGACCGGCTACACGCTCATGTTTCTCTTCTGCGCGGTGGCGTATCTGTTGGCGTGGGCGATAATGAAATCCTTAGTTCCAAAATTTAAACCGGTATCTCTTTGATATGAAAGTATTTGTTAGTGGATGTTATGATATGCTGCACAGCGGTCACGTTGCCTTTTTCGAGGAGGCCGCGCAGCATGGCGATGTGTATGTTGGGATTGGGTCGGATAAGACGTTGCATGAATTGAAGGCGCGCGTGCCGTTCAACAACGAGCAGGAGCGACTCTACATGGTAAAGTCGTTGAAAGCCGTGAAGGATGCGTGGATAAATCGCGGCAATGGGCTGTTGGACTTTCGCGACGAGGTTATTGCTCTGAAGCCGGACATTTTCTTTGTCAACAGCGACGGTCACAGCAACCTGAAAGAGCAGTTTTGCAAAGAGCAGAACATTCAATACGTCATCAGCCGACGGGTGCCGCATGACAATCTTCCAACACGCTCTACGACTTCTTTGCGGGCAGAATGCAGGATGCCTTATCGACTTGACTTGGCAGGAGGCTGGCTTGACCAACCCAAAGTCAGCCGTCTGCACCCCGGTCCGGTGTTAACAATCTCTATCGAGCCGGATTATGACTTCAACGATAGAAGCGGCATGTCGACCAGTTCGCGCAAAAAAGCGATTGAACTCTGGACAGTGGATATTCCTGTTGGTGACCGTGAAAATTTGGCAAAATTGCTGTTTTGCTTTGAAAATCCTCCGGGCACGAGCGTAGAATATGTCAGCGGTTCACAAGACGCGATCGGTATCGTGATGCCCGGATTGAATCGTTTGCAATACGATGGCGATTTTTGGCCCAGCAAAATAGACAGTGTGCTTGATAAAAGCGTCTTAGAATGGCTTGAAAAACGCTTGTGGCTGGTTCCGCTTTATCCGCGACCATCAGAATACAATGTGCTTGCCAACACCAATATCACCACAGAAAATGCCAAACGCCTGAGCGAAGCGGCTTCTGATTGCTGGGATGCGATACTGTCAATGGATGTGCAAAAATTCGGTAATGCCATCACGCGCAGTTTTGAAGCACAAATTGCGATGTTTCCGCACATGATGTCGCCCGATATTCAAGCGGTTTTGGAACAAAACACGACCCACGCACTTGGATGGAAGATGAGCGGAGCGGGCGGCGGCGGCTATTTGATTTTTGTCAGCGAAACTCCCATTCCTAATGCGCTGCAGATTCGCATTCGGACATAAGTCAGGCTAAATGAAACATCCATGTCTAAATTTAGACACACAAGGCTATGATTCTCTTCATCCCGTTAGGGATGATAGCTCGGTAGAAAGTGACATCTATCCTCTATTTGTGCATGCCGAATTCTATGTTAATTTCCAAACAATTCTCGTAAAAAAACCACTATGTTAACATTGTTTAAGCTAAATTTTTATTTTCTGACCATTGATAGTCCACTTGATAGAGTTGTTTGTTATCAACAAGCG
>BNTP01000139.1 GCA_025996695.1 Bacteroidia bacterium
TGGCTAAAACGGTAGGATTGTTTCCGGCGGCTGTTGCTTTGCTCGGTACTGTCGGTGATACCGTCGAGAAAGTGGTCGTGCCACTGAGAGTCTTGTTGCCTGCCAGTGTCTGCGCTTTTGCATAAACCGAATCACGGAAAGTGTTCAAAGTGCTCGCGCCTTGTGTGCTTTTCGATCTGATAGAGTCAAGAAGTGCCCGACCTTGGGTAGCAGACAAGGCGTTCATGGTTGAAGCGGCTGCCGGCAATACCTGTACTCGTGGCAGGAGTAATCCGCCTGACGCGCCGTCCAGCTCCAGGACGGCTCCCGTTGTCACGGGCGTCGTCGGATCGCCACCAATTTTTACTTGCGCTGTGCCTAATGTCCATAGGCCGGCGCTTAACAGCACTGCTGCAGACAGGAATAGGATGCTTTTCCTCTGCGTTTGTTCTTTCTTTTTCATTTTCATTTTCATTTTCATTTTACTTAATTATTTTATATTACTAAATCTATTTTTTCTTCTCCCCGTCACGTAGGGCGTCGCCCCCCGCATTGCGCTTCGCTTGTACGAGGCAATCATTGTTCTTAACTACGAATTCACGAATTCCCCTGCACGGCGCTTTGCTTGTACAGGGTTATCAATATCACACCCCATACGGGGAGGAGTAAGACTGTACGGTCTTTTTGCTCCCCTGCCAACTTTCTACTCTTAATTTTCTACTTTCAATTTTCAACTTTCAACTCTAAAAAAAGTTCCCGCCACAAGGTCTAAACAAGAGGTCAGAGAGAGAGAATGAAACTTCATTCGCTGCCTAAACCCCGTAGCGGGATACTTTAATTGTTGTTTTTCGCGACAAGTTTTGTTATAGCATTGTTAAAGCTTCGCGAAACTTTCAAGTCAATTTTTGTCAAAAAACGAGGATTCCTGTTAAGAATCCTCGTTTTTGGGTGAAAATGGGGGGAGGAATTTGGGGTTGGGGGGATTTCAAAGCGGGATAGCCGAGGCCTTTTACCTTTTACCTTTTATCAACAGGCTTTGGATTATTGCGAAACATAGGTTAGTACAGATTTTTCAAATCCAAAAAAAAGTTGTATCTTTGCAGCGTGAAGAAAAAATTGAGACAATTGGTGCTTATAAAACCCATAAATAAACAATGAAACGGACAAAAATAGTTGACTTGCTGACAACACTCGAATTGAATCGAGAAGTATGCGTGAAAGGTTGGGTACGAACCCGTCGCGGTAATAAAAACGTGGCTTTCATCGCGCTTAACGATGGTTCTACCATCAACAATATCCAGATTGTAGTCGATATTGAAAAATTCGGTGAAGATTTTCTTAAACCCATCACCACAGGGTCGTGTATCTGCGCCACCGGGCTGTTGGTGGAATCGCAGGGACAAGGACAATCGGCTGAAATACAAGCAAATACGATTGAAATTTACGGCACGGCAGACCCTCTGACCTATCCGTTGCAAAAGAAAGGGCACTCGCTTGAATTTTTGCGCGAAATTGCTTATTTGCGTCCGCGCACCAACACGTTCGGGGCAGTTCTCCGCATCCGGCACCACTTGGCAAAAGCGATTCACGACTATTTCGATGCACAAGGATTTTACTATTTCCACACGCCGCTGATTACAGGTTCTGATGCTGAAGGCGCAGGTTCCATGTTTCAGGTAACAACTTTGGACGTGGCAAATCCGCCGAAAACGCCGGAAGGGAAAGTGGATTATTCACAAGATTTCTTTGGCAACGCCACCAATTTAACCGTTTCCGGACAGCTGGAAGGTGAATTGGGCGCGATGGCACTTGGCGGCATCTACACGTTTGGGCCGACATTCCGCGCTGAAAATTCCAACACTCCACGCCACTTGGCCGAGTTTTGGATGATTGAACCCGAAGTGGCGTTCAACGACATCACGGACAACATGGATTTGGCGGAAGACTTTTTGAAATACGTCATTCGCTATGCGTTGGACAAATGCGCCGACGACATTGCTTTTTTGGATAAGATGTACGACAACGAGCTTTTGGAACGTCTGAATTTTGTTATCAACAACGATTTCAAACGCCTGACCTACACGGAAGGGGTCGAGATATTGGAAAAAAGCGGCAAGAAATTTGAGTTTCCTGTGTATTGGGGAGCCGATTTGCAGTCGGAACACGAACGTTATTTGGTGGAAGAGCATTTCAAACGCCCTGTCATTTTGACGGATTATCCGAAAGAAATCAAATCATTTTATATGAAGCAAAACGACGACGGCAAGACGGTTCGCGGCATGGATGTGCTGTTTCCAAAAATCGGTGAAATCATCGGTGGCTCCGAGCGTGAAGCCGATTATGACAAACTGATGAATCGCATAAATGAGCTGGGAATGTCGACAGAAAGCATCTGGTGGTATTTGGATACGCGCAAATTCGGTACGGCTCCACACGCCGGCTTTGGGTTGGGTTTTGAACGTTTAGTGCTGTTTGTGACCGGCATGACCAACATTCGCGACGTCATCCCGTTCCCGCGCACACCGAAAAATGCGGCGTTTTAATCAAGGATTGTCGTTACGTCATTGCGAGGGCTTGCCCGAAGCAATCTAGTCTTGTGTGGATTGCTTCGCTACTTCGTAGCTCGCAATGACGACTACATAAACTTAATTTAACAGTAGAATACAATTTTTATAAGATAAGAATATGATTACAAAGAAATTAGTGTTTGTCGCTATGGTAGCGATAGTTTTGGGGATGAGTGCGTGCAGTTCAAAAAAAGAAGTCGGGACGAGTGCAACTCGTGTGGGTGCATCAACTCAGCCGGTGATTGCGACACAAAACCTCACAGGCAAACAGTGGCTGTTGGTTGAACTGAACGGCAAACCGATAACCCCTCCGGCAAATGCCGCGATTACGGCTTTTCTCAAGTTCAATCCTGATGGCACAGTGAGCGGAAATGCCGGATGTAACGCCGTCAACGGCAGTTATTCGTTGAAAGAAGGCAATCGCATCCATTTTGAAAAAATGGTTACAACGATGAAAATGTGCCTTGATATGGAAACCGAAACAAACATGTTGAAAGTCTTGGAAATCGCTGATAATTACAACGTTACGGCAAGCACCCTGATTTTGAATCGTGCTCGAATGGCACCATTGGCTAAGTTCGAAGCACAATAATCGCATAAAAAACACCCACTAAATTATGGACTCAACAAGAACACAAAAAATAGAACGCTTGATACAGAAAGATTTAAGTGAAATTTTCCTGTTGCAAACGAAATGGATGCACGGCGTGATGGTGTCCGTGACGCGTGTGCGTATCAGTCCTGATTTAAGTGTGGCAAAGGCGTATCTCAGCCTTTTCCCAACGGAAAAAGGCGCAGAGTTGCTGAAAAACATTAATGACGGGAAAAAAAGCATCCGCTTTGAGCTGGGGCAACGCATCGGCAAACAGGTGCGTCGCATTCCCGAGTTGATTTTTTATTTGGACGACTCGATTGATTATTTGGAAAACATCGACCAGCTGCTTCAACAGTGAACGTATCTTTTTACATAGCGAAGCGTTACCTTTTTTCAAAAAAATCGCACAACGCCATTAATATTATTTCTACAGTAGCCGTTTGCGGTGTGGCAATAGCTACCTTGGCGACGGTTTGCGCACTTTCTGTGCTCAATGGTTTTCAGGAATTGGTCGCAGGGATGTTTAGCACTTTCGACCCCGAATTGAAAATTACGCCCGTTCGCGGCAAAGTATTTGACCCCACGAAGGATAAATTTCTCGAACTGCGCGCATTTCCGGAAATTGACAAGCTCACCGAGACCTTGGAAGATAATGTGATGATTGCTTATGGCGACCATCAGGTGCCAGTGATAATGAAAGGCATATCCGACAGTCTGACGACCACGCTCGGTATTGGCGTCGCCCAAAATCTCGGATTGTACTACATCCCCATTTATCCCATCGACATTTACGTGCCCAAACGCACGGGGCAAATCAATTTGGCCAATCCGCTCGCTTCGTGCAATATTAGCTACACCTACATCAATGACATTTTCAGGGGGCAATCGGCTTATGAAAACCATTATATGCTGGTGCCGATTGATTTGGCACGCGAACTTTTGGACTATGAAAATGAAGTCAGTGCGTTGGAAATCAACCTCAAAGCGAACGCTGATGTTTTGGCTGTGCAGAAAAAAATCAAGCAGACTATCGGGGCGAAGTTTGATGTAAAAGACCGATACGAACAGCAAGAGTCCGCTTTTCAGATGATGAACATCGAAAAATGGGCGATTTTTCTGATTCTGGGTTTTATTTTACTGATTGCACTGTTCAATATTATTGGGTCGCTGTCGCTGCTGATGGTCGATAAGCGAGCAGACTGTGCCACGCTGCGCAAATTGGGGGCGAATGACCAACTCCTCTCGCGCATTTTTCTTCTTGAGGGCTGGATGATTTCGGCGTTTGGAGCGAGTGCCGGCATCATTGGAGGTGTGTTAATTTGTTTGGGACAGCAACATTTCGGCTGGATAAAATTTGGCGCCACCGGCACGTTTGCGGTAGACGCGTATCCTGTTCGCGTGGAAGCACTTGATTTGTTGTTTGTGCTACTCACAACACTCGTCATCGGCTTTTTCACGGTTTCAAACACGGTAAAATATCTCAAAAAATAGGATCACGGGAAGTTTCTCTCCCACACAAATGCATGCAGTACATATCTACAACAATGCTTTCGTTATCATTACCGCCTAAAAAAACATCCTTTTCATTCCCGCCTATACAAATTTTGCTCCTTAATGTCGTTGGCTAATTTCAATGAAAATAGTTCTGCGCCCTTTTTGTTTAGGTGGTTCGCATTGCAGAAATAGGTTGTATCGTAACACAGAGGGTCATTGGAGTAATCCAGAAGTGGAATGTCATATTTCTCTGCAAAAGAATGATATAATTGCATTTCTTCTCCCTTATTTTTTGTAAATTCCATCGCTTTATAGTATAGAGGAGAAAACACCAGTATCACCTGGATGTCATTTTCTTTGCAATGATTTAAAAATGAGTCAAATAATTCAACAATTTTGGGTTCTTTTCTTGCAACAATACTGTCTCCCGACAATACTTTATTTAATGCCGTGCCATTCCAAATTTCATCCACGGCACAATAGCCTTTAAATTTATGTGGACGACTGGGTATCCATGGTAGGAATTCTCTCAATCCGATCAAGATAGTCACCACTTCGGATGCATATTGCCATGCTGGGATAGCTCCCAATTCGATTTAGGAAACTCCCATCTTTTTTAATTCGTTTTTAAGTAAATCTTCATGTAAATAAGGTAGAAATTGTTCTTTATGCATTGGATGTCCTTGCGCAAGTGTAAAAAAATCTATATTTTGTATAATCACCCTTGGCTTTTTGTTGTATTTTTCAAAAACTTTAAATCGCACATATTGCATACTAAAAGGATGAGCAACCAT
This sequence comes from Bacteroidia bacterium, assembly GCA_025996695.1. Taxonomy (GTDB): domain Bacteria; phylum Bacteroidota; class Bacteroidia; order Bacteroidales; family Azobacteroidaceae; genus Azobacteroides. The sequence goes on from BNTP01000139.1 coordinate 5,430, forward strand.
TCCTAAATTATATGAATTCACACACAATACAGAATCTAAAATTTGAGGACTAAAACCACAGGGGGCTCTCGAATTTCCCAAAACAATCACATCTGAATTAATGTTGGAATCAAAAATATCATTCCAATCTGAAAAATCGCCTGCTCTTGATTTTCTCAACCCTTTTTCTAAAGTAAAATCTACAGCGAAAGCCCCAATTAGCAACAGAGTAGTAAAAAATAAAACTTTTATTAAAAATGCTTTCATAATTAGAGTTTGTCCATACAGTCCGTCTTTTATATTTTTGAAAGACTTCGCCCCGTTCAAACTTCTCGTGCCCAGAGAAAAAGCAACCGTTTTTTGTCATATTTTGAGTTCATCTGCCTCCAAAACATTTTTTGACCCTATTTTTTGACTTTTTCGAACCGTCAAGACATAATTCACCCCTGTGATTTCATCAATGTTCTGATTATCAGCTGTTTATATAGACACTATGACTTTTGCAGTCATCACC
>BNTP01000140.1 GCA_025996695.1 Bacteroidia bacterium
AATACAAGAATGTTATCAAAATGATACGCAAACATGAACCGGAAATAATCAACTACTTCATGCACGGTTTGACTAATGCCAAAGCTGAAAATCTGAACGGTAAATTACAACGATTTGTTTCCGCTAACTATGGACTGAAAGATAAGAATTTTTTCCTGTATCGCACTGCCGGATATTTTTCATAGCACCTCAAAAAAAGATTTAGCCTATATCGAATAAATTTGTATATGTAAGAAAAAATCCTTACCTTTGTTGAATCAAAAAAACAGAAACCAAATGGAAGAAGAAACAATCAAAAAGCGGATAGCCACAGTGCTTCCGATGTTGAATGAGCGACAAAGTCGCCTGTATCTTGCGAGTGAGGCACAAAGCATAGGTTGGGGCGGCCAAACAAAGATAGCCTCGTTGTCCGGCAAAAGTCGTTTTTTAATAGCGCGGGGGGAAAAAGAACTTCAAAATCCCGACATGCAGGTAGCCGCGAACAGCATACGCAGGAAAGGCGGCGGTCGCAATACGGCAGATACTGGCTTCGGAAGGTTACAGTTTGCAAACCAACAGAAAGGTCAATGAAGGCGGCGAGCATATTGACCGCGATGCTCAATTTGAATATATTAACAACACCGCCAAGTCATTTTTTGCTGCCAATCAACCTGTTATATCTGTTGATTGCAAGAAAAAAGAATTAATCGGCAATTATAAAAACAACGGTCAGGAGTGGCAACCGGTAAAAAATCCTGTCCCTGTCCCTGTTTATGATTTTGTTGACAAAACAAATGGTAAAGCATCCCCTTATGGCGTTTATGATATAGCAAATAATCAAGGATTTATAAGTGCCGGAATAAGTAAGGACACCTCTGAATTTGCTGTTGCTACCATTCGCAGGTGGTGGAACGAGGAAGGGATGAACCTGTATAAATATGCTGAAAATTTGTATATTACAGCCGATGGTGGTGGCAGTAACGGGAGCAGAAACCGTCTTTGGAAAACGCAGTTACAGGCTTTTGCCAACGAAACGGGCTTGAATATCTATGTCAGCCATTTTCCTCCCGGAACAAGCAAGTGGAACAAAATCGAACATCGTTTATTTTCCTATATATCAATCAATTGGCGCGGAAAACCGTTAGAAAGTCTGTTGGTAATTTTAGGATTAATCGGTGCAACAACCACAAAAACAGGATTGAAGGTTAAAGCCGTGCTTGACGAGAAACAATACGAAACTGGAATAAAAATTAGTGATGATGAATTGGCAAAATGTAAAATAATAAGAAGTGATTTTCACAATGATTGGAACTATTGTATTATGCCTAATTGTTAGGTTTATTTATTGACGGATCCTAAGAGTGGCATGAGGTATTAAAAAATCTTGAGGGGGATTTTCAAAGGCGGTGCTTGGGGCGGAAAAGGGCAAGTGGCCTAAATCTTTTTTTCAGGTGCTATTATTTTTCTGACACTTCATCCCGTAGGTACTGACTTTGACACTTTTTCTCAATCGTTTTTGTAATCATCTAATAATCAACGGAATAGATTTTTCAGGACACCATTTTGGGTGTCCCGGCAAAAAAAAGCGTTACTTTTGCGGTATGTTTATACGCAAAAAGAAAAATCCGAGTGGCGTAGTCAGCGTTCAGGTAATTGACAAAAGCGGTGGCAAACAGGGTCAACGCATTAAAATTTAACATGATTATCCGCAATCATGTTAAATTTTGATGCGGTTGCCCTGCAAATGTGTCAACTTGATTGCAACTCTTATTTTTAATTATTACCTTTGCGCCGTCATTAAAATAATTATTATGAACGAACATATTAAAGAAATTGCCGAACGGTTGCACGGATTGCGAGATTCGTTAGACCTTTCACCTGCGGAAATGGCTGAACGGTGCAACAGACCGGTGGCAGATATTTTGCACTATGAAACAGGACAAGCGGATATTCCTATGAGTTTTCTGTTTGATGTGGCACAACGTTTTAACATCGACACGTCTACGCTTATTTCCGGCGAAGAGCCTCGTATGTCGTCCTATTTTCTGACCCGTCACGGCAAAGGGACGTCCGCCGAACGCACCAAAGTTTATAAATATCAGGCCTTGGCAGGCGGATACATACATCCCAAAGCTGACCCTTTGGAGGTGACTGTAGAACCCAATGATCATCCAATTTATCTCAATACGCACAATGGCGAGGAATTTAATTATGTTTTGGAAGGTCGTTTACAACTGCACATCAACGGTAAAGACTTGATCTTGACTCCCGGCGACAGCATCTATTTTGATTCGTCCTGCCCTCACGGCATGAAGGCGTTGGATAATAAACCGGTTAAATTTTTGGCAATAATACTTTAATAATTATGAATTATAAATTATGAATTATTCCAACCGATTCATAATTTATAGTTCATAATTTATAATTCATAATTCATAATTATAAAAGATGGTAGAAAAATATATCAATCAGGTAAATTTTAAGGATTTGGAAGATTTCAAAGCAAACTTCAAAATCAATGTACCGGACAATTTTAATTTTGCTTACGATGTGGTCGATGAATGGGCGGCGACCCACCCCGACAAAAAAGCAATTTGCTGGGTCAATGACTTGGGCGAACATATCGACTTCACTTTCAAGGATGTCAAAGAACAAAGTGATGCCGCTGCGTCGTATTTCCTTTCCTTAGGAATTGGCAAGGGCGACATGGTCATGCTGATTCTCAAACGTCGCTACTGGTATTGGTTTGCGATTTTGGGACTGCATAAGATAGGCGCCGTGGCGATTCCGGCGACACACTTGTTGACGAAAAAGGATATTGTTTACCGTTGCAACTCGGCAGACATCAAAGCTATTGTGAGCGTGGGCGACAAATTGATTACGGAGCATATTGACGATGCGCTGTCCGAATGTCCTACATTGCGCCATCGTATATCTGTTGGGCCGGATGTTCCTGAAGGATGGGGTGATTTACAAAAAGGATTGAAAGAGGCAAAGCCCTTTGTGAAGCCTCAACACGTCAATGACAACGAAGACATTATGCTGCTTTATTTCACTTCCGGCACGACAGGTAATGCCAAGATGGTTATTCAAAGCTACACCTATCCGCTGGGGCATATTGTAACTGCCGGCTACTGGCAAAATCTTCACGAAGACAGTTTGCACATTACTTTAGCCGACACAGGTTGGGCGAAAGCTGCGTGGGGTAAGTTGTATGGACAATGGATAGCCGGAGCGTGCCTTTTTGTGTATGACCATGAAAAATTCACGCCTGCCAATCTTTTGCAGGTGCTGCAAGACTATAATGTGACTTCTTTTTGCGCTCCTCCCACGGTGTATCGTTTTATGATACGCGAAGACATCGCAAAATATGATTTGTCGGCATTGAAATACAGCGAAATAGCGGGCGAACCGCTCAATCCATCGGTATTTAACACGTTTTACGACATCACGGGCTTGAAACTCATGGAAGGGTTTGGGCAAACCGAAACAACTGTCATTATAGCCAATTTCCCTTGGATGGAGCCGAAATCGGGTTCGATGGGAGTGCCTAATCCCGCTTATGACGTGGATTTAGTGACCTGCGACGGTCGTCCGTGTGAAGACGGCGAACAAGGCGAGATTGTCATTCGCACCGATAAACGGCGACCGTTAGGGCTGTTCCTTGGCTATTATCGCGACCAAGAACTGACCGAAAGCGTGTTTTCCGACAATATATATCACACCGGCGACATTGCGTGGCGCGACGAAGACGGCTATTATTGGTTTGTCGGTCGCAACGATGATGTAATCAAAAGTTCAGGCTATCGCATCGGCCCATTTGAAGTGGAAAGTGCCTTGATGACACATCCCGCCGTGGTGGAATGTCCGATTACCGGTGTTCCCGATGAAGTGCGCGGACAAGTGGTGAAAGCAACCGTCATTTTAGCGCCGGAATATAAAGCAAGAGCAAATGACGACTTAGTGAAAGAAATTCAGAATCACGTGAAGCGAGTGACTGCGCCCTATAAATATCCGCGTATCATCGAGTTTGTGGACGAATTGCCTAAGACGATTAGCGGGAAAATTCGCCGGGTGCAGATTCGTGGCGAGGCGGAAAAATAGCAGAATTTTGATAGTTAGTGCATTTTTTTTCCACTAACTATCAAAATTTTACTACCTTTGCAGAAATTTTATTTATATAAGCAATGGAACAATTAAAGAATTTAGGCATAATTCCCGTAAATAAGGACATTTTAGTTTCCCTATGCGGTAACTTGAAGTATCCTAAGAAGAAGTTATCCGAATTAGAGCGAAAGGGGCTTGTAATCAGGGTCAAGCGCAATTTGTATGTCGTTTCGCCAAAGGTACACAATCAGACAATTTCAACGGAACTTGTGGCAAATCATTTGTACCGACCATCTTATGTTTCGCTCGAATCTGCCCTTGCGTATTACGGATTGATTCCCGAACGAGTGTACACGATGCGTTCGGTTACTACAAAGTTGCACAAGCAATACGGCACGCTGCTGGGGAATTTTGAGTATGTAAAAGTGCCTGCTCAATATTACCCGATTGGTGTCAGGCAGGAGATTGTAGATAATTCTTATGCCTTTCTTATTGCCTCACCCGAAAAGGCATTGTGTGACAAGATTGTTACCACGCCCAATTTGCGGCTTCAATCTGTGAAGGCAATGGGCGAGTATTTGGAAGAAGATTTGAGATTTGAAATGTCGGCATTATCGTCTTTTAATTCGGATATTGTTGAAGAATGTATTGAATATGGCAGGAAGAGAACGGAATTAACTCAATTATTTGAACTATTGCAGAATGGAAAATAGTATTTTTAATGAAATGTTTGCGCGTTATTCGCCAACAAACAAAATAGAAGAGCAAAACGCGATGCACGAAGTGATGCAGGAAATCGCATTGGCAGGACTTTATAAAGCCGGTTTCTTTGAAAAAGCTGCTTTCTACGGTGGCACTTGCCTGCGCATTTTCTACGGCTTGCAACGCTTCAGCGAAGATATGGATTTTTCGCTTTTGCAACCCGATGAAAACTTCCGATTGGAAGACTATTTCGATGCCATAACGGCTGAGTTTCAATCGCTTGGGCGGGAAATCTCTATCACGCGAAAAGAGAAGAAAACGCAAACCAATGTTGAATCGGCATTTTTGAAGGATAACACCGAAATTTACAATTTGGCTTTTACCACAGAAAAGAATGTGAAAATCAAAATTGAAGTTGATACGCAGCCGCCTGCGGGTTTTGCAACCGAACATAAACTTTTGATGTTGCCTTTTTCCTTTATGGTGCGCTGCTACACACTGCCCGATTTATACGCCGGCAAAATGCACGCGCTGTTGTTTCGTGCGTGGAAAAGCCGCGTGAAAGGGCGCGACTGGTACGATTTTGAATGGTATGTTCGCAACAATACCGCCTTGAATTTCAGGCATTTACAACAACGTACCCAACAAATCAATGCAATAAAAAGTGAGAATTTTACTCCTGATATTTTTACGCATTTGCTGCGTGAAAAAATCCTGAAAACGGATATAAATTTGGTAAAAAATGATGTCCGCCCATTTATCAAAAATCCTGATGAAATGGATATTTGGTCACCGGATTATTTTTTGCAATTGGTTGATAGAATTAATTCGGTGGCATAAAATTTGAAAAAATACCCCACACCAAACAAATGATGTGAGGTAAATCGTATTTACAATGATATTTTATTTGTCTTCCCCAAAAATGCTGCCGTAGCGATGGTATTCGCTGGCGATGCTTTGTTCTTTCAGATAATGCAACAATTCTAAGCGTCCTTCTATCAACGGTTTAGCATGGGCGATGTGTTTGCCTGATTTCGCTGCTTGCTTGTAGAAGGCGTCCGACAAATCAGGCGATACCGTGCGGATGCGTTCGTACTGGTTCATTTCTTTCAAGAAATCGGCTTCGTCT
>BNTP01000141.1 GCA_025996695.1 Bacteroidia bacterium
CGACGATTCCTGTTAAGAGTCGGGTTTATGTTGAGTATCAAGGAGTTAGCAGGCAAAAACCCGCTTCGACACCCACTTTTGCACCCAAAAATCACCCATTTTTCGGGTGAAAAAACCCACTTTTTTTTCACATAATTTAAGAGATTTTTCTGTCAAACTTTGTTAAATACTTGTTTGGTTGGAGTATAGGCTGTACTTTTGTTCTCGAATTGAAATCAGCTTCATTTCGACAAAATAAAAAAACGAGGATTCTTAACAGGAATCCTCGTTTTTGGGTAAAAATGGGGGGGGGAAATTCGAGGTTTGAGGGGGATCTGCGCATTATGCTATTCTTTTTTGAAAATATTGTTGTACCTTTGCCGAACAAATGTGCGTAATTTTAATTTGTAATTTTTAATTGTAAAATGGGAAGAGCATTTGAATACCGTAAAGCAACAAAATTGAAGAGATGGGGCAACATGGCCCGAGTGTTTACAAAATTAGGCAAGCAAATCACGATTGCCGTGAAAGAAGGCGGCGGCGATGCAGACACTAATCCGCGATTGCGCGTGCTGATTCAGCAGTCGAAGAAAGAAAATATGCCGAAAGAAAACGTGGAACGAGCCATCAAAAAGGCGACGTCCAAAGATTTCACGGACTATAAAGAGATGGTGTACGAGGGCTACGGTCCGTTTGGCATCGCGATTGTGGTGGAAACGGCAACGGATAACACCAACCGCACTGCTGCTAACGTGCGCAGCTATTTTACCAAATTTGGCGGCTCTCTGGGCGTCACAGGCAGTTTGCAATTTTTGTTCGACCGCAAATGCGTTTTCAAAATCACCCCAAAAGACGGTGTGGACTTGGAAGAATTAGAACTTGAATTGATTGATTTTGGCGTGGACGAAATAGAATTTGACGAGGAAGAAAACGTGATTCTCATTTATGGCGAATTTCAGTCGTATTCCGTTCTCCAAAAATATTTGGAAGAAAATGACTACGAAATCAACTCAGCCGAATTTGAACGCATCCCCACAGATTACAAGGAAGTGACCGACGAACAACGGGAAACAATCGACAAGCTGTTGGAAAAGTTTGAAGAAGACGAAGATGTGCAAAACGTGTTTCACAATATGAAATGATTTCTTAGCAATATCTAAAATACTATAATCATGGGAAACAATTTAAATATTTGATTATTATGACAAAGAAAAAAACAACCACCCAAGTGCAGATGTTAAGTCCGGAAAACTATATCCGGCAAAAGTCACGCAATCTGCCTATTTATAAATGTTGGATCAATGACGATTGGGTTGAAAGCCGATTTGCCCAAATCGTTATTGCCCGACAACATGCCAATGAGAACATTACTTTTTGCCTCTATTTGGTCGATTTAGGCTGTCTTGGAGTGAAAGATACTGTTTATGACTCTAATATTTCGCTCGAAGAGCTGGAGGAACTGATAAAAAAAATAGGGGCAGATGTTAAAATGGATGATACGCTTTCATATTCGATGGCGCACAATATTATCTATGCCGCTATCGAATTTGCCGAGGAATTTGGTTTTAAGCCACATAAAGATTTTACTCAAACAACCCAATTTTTCTTGGAAGAAGATACCGACGACATTCCGCTAATTAAAATTGATTGTGGCGACCTGAATGATGGCCAACCTTTTTATATCAATACGGGCTACGAAAATTCTGCGCGAGAAAAACAGATTATCTCTCAATTAAATAAGACGGCAGGGAACGGAAATTACCATTGTATCATGGGCGCTGGTAATCCTATGGATTATGAAGATTCTGATTATGAAGATCATGAAAAATACGGACTTACCAAAGCTGAACTGAAAATAAAGAAGGCTCTGTTTAATAAAGTGGGTCAATTAAGCAAAGAAGAACAAATAACGTTGTTTATTGAACTGTATGAACAAATGGCGACTGACTTGAACCAAGTCAGTGTGGAAAAGTTAGTGATATTAACTCAATTGCTTGCAGAAGATTATATCGACGAAGAGGCTATAACTCAATACATAGAGGAATTGTTTCGGGATTTGGACTGCCCGACAGTAGAACCGGATGAATTGCCCAACAGTCTTTTTGTCGACGTGCAAGGCAAAGACTTTGATCTAATTTACGACTTATATTTTGATACGCTTGATGCCATAGAAGAAGATGCAAAAATAGGGGAAAAGGCACTGGAAACCTTTCGTGATAAAGTGGGCGATGTGCCGATTGTTGCGTATGCGGAATTAGACTATTTGAAAAGACACGAAAAAAAGGAATATGTTAAAAAACTGGAAGAATATTATACAAAATATCCTGATTATTTTTTGATACAACTCGACTGGTATCAATATTCATTGCATACTCAAACAAATATTTTTCAAAAGAACATTAACAAGAAGAAAATCAAAACACTTTTGTCCGAATCAAAGCAACATATTACTTCTTATGAGGCAGAACTGTTTCTGTTCAGCTATCTTGACGTGTTTATTCATTTAGAGAATATGGCCAATGATCCGGTGGATGTTCTTACCAAGGTTGTTGCAATTGAAAATTACCTCGCCTCAATAGCGGATGGTAGCGATTTTTCCAGAGTGAATGCTGCATTTTTTATTGCGAAAATGACCGCATTAAGTTTCATTCTAACAGAAGACAAAAGTGAGAAATGAACGGATAGAAAAACAGCAACCACGATTGGTGACTTGCTCACTGATTGCGGTGTGGTGTTTATTGTTTGTTGTCGATGGTTTTGCTCAGCAAACAGCGACTTCGCCACAGATGGTGGTCAGCATTGTGGTTGACCAGTTGCGGAGTGACTATCTGCATTATTTTAGCCCAACGTTTGGCGAACGGGGTTTCAAACGCTTAATGAACGAAGGGCTGGTGTATTATTCGGTCGATTTTGGTTACCCGCACCGTAGCGAGGCTGCCTCTATTGCAAGCATTTACACGGGGGCTTACCCTTCGGAAAACGGCATCACAGGCGATACGAAATATGATTTTGCGACCAATCGTGTGGTGTCGATAGTGGCTGACGACAACTATTTAGGTAATTACACGTCTGACCGAGTGTCGCCAAAGGCTTTGATGGCATCCACGGTGGGCGATGAATTGACACTGGCGACACAGGGCAAGAGCCAAGTGATTGCCATTGCGCCCAACGCTGCCGAAGCGATTATTTCCGGCGGTCGAAATGCCACGTATGCGCTGTGGTTGGACGATTACAATGGCCAGTGGGCAACGAGTACCTATTATAAGGATATTCCAAATTGTATTGACCGCTACAATTTCACACAAGCTCCGGCGAATGTTCCCGAAAAAATATGGCAACAATCCCTTTCTTATTATAACGGATTCCCTTATACAAAGCAGACATATCCATTTTTGCACAAGTTTTCAAAATCCCCCCAAGCAGATTATCGACGATTTAAGCAATCGGCACTCATCAACACGGAAATCACCGATTTGGCGATGTATGTGATTGAGCAAGAGCCTGCCCGCACGATTGAAACTCCCAATTTTTTGGCAATCACCTATTACGCAGGTAATTACAAAGAGGGAAAAGAATCGGAAGAATACAGCTACGAGGTGCAAGACACCTATTATCGCTTGGATAAAGAGTTAGGAAGACTGTTTGATTGCCTTGAGCGACGTGTTGGATTGGCACAGGTGCTGATTATTCTGACTTCGACAGGCTATTATGATGCATTACCTTCGTCTTTCGCCAATGCCGGAGCCAACGAATTTTATCCCGAACGCTGCAAAGCCCTCCTTAATATGTACCTCATAGCGATGTACGGGCAAGGCAACTGGGTGGCAGCTTATCATGACCGCCAAATTTATCTTGACAAAAAGTTGGCAGAAAGTAAAGACATCCACTGGAAAGAACTCGTCAAAAATGCAAGCGACTTTGTAGCCCAGTTTTCGGGCGTGCAATCGTGTTGGAGCAGGGAAGACATTCCTAATGCCAATGGCGTCAACAAAAAAATCAGCGGCGACTTATTTCTCGAACTGCAATCAGGCTGGGTAGAAATGGACGCCCAAAACAAGACGAAAGACTATTCGCGCAACAATGCCATCCTTTCTCCGTTATTTATATGGAGCAACCACCTCAAGCACGAACAAGTTTCTCGCCCTATCAAGGCAACCGAAATAGCACCAACAATTTCCTCGATTTTGCGCATTAAGTCGCCCGATGCGAGCAAAGAAATTCCGCTGTATGAGATTTTCAAGTAATAATTTGCGCGATAATGAACTCAAAAAGGCAGAACAAATAAGAGAATAATATTTCAAAGAAAAAGAGTTAAAAATATATAAATATGAAAACATACTCATTAGACGAAGTTCAGGACGACCTTTTGAGAAAACAAGGAACACCCGAAAGAGATAAGTTTGAATATGAATTGCAAGTGGAAGTGGAACTGCCACATACAAATCTAAGTTTTGGATAATTAGTCGACGCGCGCAAAAAAAATGTTAAAAAATTTGGAAAGTTCGTTATAATTTTGTACCGAACAACGAATGCCTTTGTCTATGTTTTTTTCTTTCATAAACAGATGCAGGCTTTGCATTTTCCCGCTTGTGCCCGATTTTACTTCAATCGGCACTATTTTATCGCCCTGCTGGATGAGGAAATCGACTTCGGCGTGCGCATTGAGTTTGTCTCGCTGCCAAAAATAGAGTTGTTGTTCGGTAAAACAGGAAGCCGCTTTCAGCAATTCAAGCCCTGCAAAATTTTCGGCAATGCTGCCTTTGTTTACAAGCGAAAAATCGCCTTCGAGCAAAATTTCGGCAAGATTTAGCCCCGACAATCGCTGCAAAATTCCGGTGTCGAGTATCAAAAAAACAAGCGTTTTGCCTGCAATAATCGGCGTATCATACATTACCGACAATTCTTCACAAATAGTTTTTGGTTCCAAACCGCTTTGAAAAAGAGAATGTGCGGCTTTTTTCTTCTCAAAATTAACTTCCACAAAAAACTCAAATTGTTCCGCCAATTTTCTGACGGAAGTAGAGTTTGCTCACTTGCCTCGCGCCGCGAAGAAGTATGGGCTTGTGTTTGGTCTCTTTTGACCAAACTTCTAAATCATTGTCTATCAATCTATTTATATACATATTGCAAAAAATCAAAGACAAAGGTACTGTTTTTTGTAAATAATGCAACTTTTATTACAAATATTTCAGCACAACGGCATGACGTAGGATACGATCCAAAGAAAATATAATGTTAAAATTGACAAATAATGTGTGATTATATGAAAATTGTTTGTATCTTTGCCACGAAATATAATCGTCGCGTGGTTTCGACTACGCCGCAATGAAATAATATAACACACAACATGGACATTAGACAAATGGCAGATAATAAACATAAGATGACCATAACTCCCTCATTATCAGTAATTTACGGGGGGGGGGGGGTAGATTTCCTCGCACGAACCGAACCGCGCAAGCGCGCCTCCGCGTCCGCGCATTTCCGGCGTTAAATCCCGTTTTCACAAACATACAAGCAAGCCGTAATGGGACTTTAGAGTCCTGTTGCGGCTTTTTGCGTCCTTGTGAGGGCGGCTTGTTAGCAGGAGGTGTTTCCGCTGCGGGACTACGTCCCTTCGGTCGCCAGGACGACCCCCACGTGACGGTCGGGGGTCGTCTTGTCGACCGCAGCAAAGCGGGCGATAGACCGCTTTGCGGAGTGGAGACACCTCATGCCAACACGCCTTTCTATGGGGTTGCGTTGGCCAACACGCCTTTCCTGCACAACTATCACATCGCCGCATGGTAGGCATGCAACCCCATTTTCATCGTCCCTGCGGTTAGGGTGTTCAAAACGAATTAGCAAGAATCATCAAAAAGCCCTACCTTTGAGCTCTAAATAAAAATTAAATCATAGTGAACGCGAAGAAAAATTAGAGAGAGATTTGCAATC
>BNTP01000142.1 GCA_025996695.1 Bacteroidia bacterium
ATATTAAAGAACAAAGGATTATCACACGAAAACATCATGCTCTGCCATAAGATAATGGAGCCATTATTGTTCTGTCCACACCCAAGAGTTGTCAAGGTAGCCCAAGGCTGTATTGACTATCTTAACGAGGAAACAGGCAAGTTGCCGGACGAGAAAACGGTGTGGAATATCTCATCCGATGTTATCGAATCGTTTTTTGGCTATTTCAAAAGTCGCAAATTTTTTTTCACATAAATTAAGAGATTTTTCTGTCAAACTTTGTTAAATACTTGTTTGGTCGGAGTAGAGGCTGTACTTTTGTTCTCGAAATGAAATCAGCTTCATTTCACGAAAATAAAAAAACGAGGATTCTTAACAGGAATCCTCGTTTTTGGGTGAAAATGGGGGTGGGAAATTCGGGGGTTGAGGGATTTTCAAAGGTAGTGCTTGGGGCGGAAAAGGGAAAGTTCGAGGGCTGTTTTTCTATTTCTCACTCTTCGTCCAATTGATTTTCAATCAATTATCCCTTAACTTAATGACATTGGCTTCGCCCTCGCAATGACGCAAAAAGCCGCAACAGGACTCGAAAGTCCCATTACGGCTTGCTTGTATGTTTGTGAAAATGTTATTTAACGCCGGAAACGCGCGGACGTGCAGACGCGCTTGTGCAGGTCGGTTCGTGCACGGGAATTTACCCCTCCCTCTCTACGTAAGTTGATGATAATGAGAGAGTTATGGGCGCCATATATTTATTGTATGCCATAAATCTTATGCTTATTGGCAGCAAAGGCACAAATTATTTTCATATAATCACACATTATTTGGTTATTTTAACATTATATTTTTTTGATTTTGCGTATAACAAACCCTGTATGAACGTTTCCGTTTATCCGGCTATTCCTTATAATCGCTTCGCCTCCTGCCACAGCGCTTCCATCTCGGCAAGCGTAAGTTCTTTCAAGGAAATGTTTTTCTGCTACAAATGTTTTTTTATTTCATTACACCAGCGTTCATACCCATCCTTGTTTAGATGAACGCCGTCCCCGCTTGTATATGAATTATTTAGGTTATTATTTTCTAAAAGCAACTGATTTATGTCAACATATTTTATATCATATCCTATTGCTAATTTTTCAAGCCTACTATTTAAGTCAAATACTTTTTTATTTATTTTTTTCCAATCATGTCCCAACCTTTCTGATAGTTCGGAAACGCATAATACAGACTGAATTATAATCTCAATATTATCTTTCTTCAAGTACTTTATGATTGTTTCATAATTTTTTTCTATTTCGTCCAATGATTTCCCTCCAAATATATCATTTATGCCGATCATCAGAAAACATTTGGACGGAGAAACTAAACTTACATCATTAATGCGTTTAATAATTGACTCTGTGCCATCACCACCAATGCCAAAATTTGCAATATCATCTCTATTTAATAACTCTCCCCAATTATTATGGCACGTATGTGAATCGCCAAGCATTATTATATTGAAGCCGCTTCTTCTATAAACCAACGATTCGATTGTTTCTTTTGCATAAATATATCCACTATATTCTTTTGGTGAAATATTATTCTCAATGTTATTTTTTTGAAATATTATTGCTACTTTTTTTATTCCTTTCTGGGGTATGTCATAATGTAACGAAACAACCAATAGCAAAAATAATGTTATTATATTTGCTGATATTAGAAAAATATAAATTTTGCCTGCCAACTGCTGCTTCATTTTACCAAGTCTTTTGCATTAATTTTCGGCTACAAAGGTACTGGCATTCCCCTATTTTGCCTCTCAAAAAGTGTTACAAATATTCCGACACTACACTCCCACAGATGCTCCAAAGTGTTGCAAATTTTACGACACTTCACGATTCCGCCACTTTTTTGATGAAAATGAGTGATTTGTCGCCCGAAAAATCTTGTAGCCTTTGTTCATCTACTTCAAGGAGCACCAAATATTTTGATTGCGGGATGCTGTAAATGGCGAAAAAGTCGAAATTCAAGATTTCAGAAATCAATTTTAGTTGCTCTGTATCAATGCTTTTGCGCTTGAAAAGGTTGTATACATTGGTTCGGTTGCAGTGTATGGCATCGGCAAAGTCGGTCACGTGCAGCCCACGTTCCTTTACCTTCTGCCTAATCGCCTTGCCAATGTGAATTTCGCCGCTCATGTGTTCATTATTCATTCGCAATGACGCAACAAGCCGCAACAGGACTCGAAAGTCCCGTTACGCCATGCAGGGATGTTTGTGAAAACGGGATTTAACGCCGGAAACGCGCGGACGCGACGACGCGCTTGCGCAGTTTGGCTTTTGCATGGGAATTTACCCCCCCCCCCCCCACGTAAGTTGCTGATAATGAGAGAGTTATGGACGTTTTATCTCTGTTGTATGTCATCTGTCTGTTAATAAACCCTGTTTTAACGTTTCCGTTTATCCGGCTATTCCTTATAATCGCTTTGCTTCCTGCCACAGCGTTTCCATCTCGGCAAGCGTAAGCTCTTTCAAGGATTTGCCTTGCTCTTTTGCTTGCTGTTCGATGTAATTGAAACGCGTGATGAATTTTTGATTGGTGCGTTCAAGCGCATTGTCGGGATTGATTTTGTAGAGGCGGGCGGCGTTGATAAGGCTGAAAAACAGGTCGCCAAACTCGGCTTCCATCTTGTCGGCATCCATAGTGGCAATCTCGGCTTGAAGCTCACCAAATTCTTCCTTCACTTTTTCCCACACATCCTCTTTCTGTTCCCAATCGAAACCGGCATTGCGGGCTTTGTCTTGGATGCGATGTGCCTTGGGCACAGTCGGCAAACTCGCCGGAACACCCGCTAAGACGGTTTTGTTGCCGCCTTGCTCTTTCAATTTGAGTTGCTCCCAATTTTGTGAAACCTGACCTGCCGTTTCGGCAACATCGGCACCAAAAACATGGGGATGACGGAATATCAGCTTGTCACACAAGGAGTTACAAACGTCGGCAATATCAAACTGTTGCTTTTCCTCAGCTATTTTGGCATAGAAAATAATGTGCAGCAACACATCGCCCAACTCCTTTTTAATATCCTGAAAATCGTCCTTGATGATGGCTTCACAGAGTTCATACGTTTCCTCAATCGTGTTGGTGCGCAGACTTTCGTTGGTCTGCTTCTTGTCCCACGGGCATTTCACCCGCAGTTCGTCCATAATGTCAAGCAATCGTCCGAAAGCGTGCAGTTTTTCTTCTCTTGTATTCATGTATATTATTTAACGGCGTCATCGGCGAGCAGTTGATTTTTTACCGGATAGCCGTACATTTCCAAAAATTTTTCTGTTAAAAAAGGGATGTCTTTGTTGGGGAGGATGATTTTTGACAACTGCTTATCAAGGTAAATATCAAACACTTCGCAATCGTCGTCGGTATATTTATCGCTACAAATGCCATGCCCCCACAGGCGGTCGTAGGCGATGTAATTGCCCGGATAAAGGGTATAGTTGCGGTAAATCTCCGTATCTATCCAATGGGCAACCTGTGCCGATTGTTCGTTGCGCGACAAAGCGACATCCATTTTTTCGATTTTCGGATTGATGGCTTTTCCGAATTGGAAGTGAATACGCCCTTTGTAGCCAAACAAGCCTGTTTTCATGTTAAACAAGTCCTCTTTTTCTGCCTTTTTAAACTCGGGATTGTCGCGTTTTTGCTGAAATTCTCGGGCTTTCAGATAATCGCACGGGTCGTATTCATACGAAAGCGATAACGGACAGATATTCAGCGATTTGATACTTGTTAAAAAATTGCCGTTGCCACCCATCGCGAGCATTTTCAATACACTTTCCTGCGTGCGGTCGTTAGAATCTTTGGCGCGACCTTCCCGTTGGGCAATCCACACCGACTTATTCTCTTTTTCGACCACCGCGTGAATGTATTTCGACATCAACGCTGAATTTTCCAACATCTGGCGTCCGGAAACGCCCCGTCGCACAATAAAACTTCTGTTAAGACGCACAAAACGCTCAATCCACGGATAGGACAACAGATTGTCGCCAATCGCAATTTCTGTCGTTTCGCGACCATACTTGCACAGCAAAACGCACAGTAAAGCCGAATCCAAAACGATGTCGCGGTGGTTGGAAATAAACGTGTATGCAGTGCCGGGAGTCACATTTTCAAGCCCGGAGCAATCCGTCTCGGCAGACGATTTACCCACTAAATCAAAAATGAACTCGCTAATCATATCCGCCTGAAAAGCGGCAACATTCTTGTAAGAACGAAATTTCTTGGAAAAATCTTCCCAAGTCACGCTGGGCATCACCGATTCAATGATGCGTCTAAATTCGGGATCCCCCAAAAGAAGTTCCACAATGCGCGGCATTTCGTCGTCGCTGTATGAACGTATGTTGTCAAATGCGTTTGTTGCTTCCATTATTTTCGATAATTTCAGTCATTACATCTTTAATATCTAAGCCTGCCGCCCGCACTTGCTGCGGAATAAAACTCGTGGCAGTCATTCCCGGCGTCGTATTCACTTCCAGCAAACACACTTCGCCTGTCTCCGAAATAATATAATCCACGCGAATAATGCCTTGCGCACCCACCCAATCGTAGATTTGTGATGTCAAATGTTGTATCTCGTCCGTCAACGCTTTTGATATACGTGCCGGCGTGATTTCGTCGCTTTCCAAGTTATATTTGGCGTTGTAATCGAAGAAATCGTTTTTTGTTACGACCTCTGTAATCGGGAAAACAACTTCCTTTTGTGGAATTTTGTAGCATCCACACGTGACTTCGGTGCCTGACAGAAAACTTTCTATCATTACCTCCTGACCTTCCTTAAAAGCTTCATCTATAGCGGGTTGCAATTCCGCGATGGTGCGCACTTTGGTGGTTCCGAAACTTGAACCGCCGTCGTTAGGCTTCACAAACACGGGAAGGCCTAATTTTTTGACCATATTTTCCGCAGAAAAAGTATCGCCCCGTCGCAAAAGTATGGATTTGGCTGTTTTCACACCAAAATTGCGCAAATAATTGACACAATAAAATTTATTGAACGTGAGCGCAGCTGCCCCAACACCACAACAGGAATAGGGAATGCCCAACATATCCAAATAGCCTTGCAACAGCCCATTCTCGCCCGGTGTGCCATGAATAGTGATATAAGCAAAGTCAAATTTGATTTTTTTTCCATTTTGAACAAAAGAAAAATCGTTTTTGTCTACATCCATATCGGTGCCTCATTGCACTGTCCACTTATCCTTAGTAATCAGCACGATATACAAATTATATCGCTCTTTATCAATAAAAGAGTAAATACCTTGTGCGCTGCGCAACGACACGCTGCTTTCCGACGAATAACCGCCGGCCACAATGGCAACATTTTTTAGTTGAGCCATAGCTTCCTTGTTTAAGGGCACAAAGTTAAGCAAAAAAAATTATTTTTCAAAAAATTCATAATTCATAATTCATAATTCATAATTATTTGTACCTTTGCAAAATAATTTTTAATTTTAATACTTTTATGGCGAGTACAGCAGATTTTAAGAATGGTATGTGTCTGGATTTAGAAGGACAATACTTCAATATTGTAGAATTTTTGCACGTGAAGCCGGGAAAAGGTCCCGCATTTGTGCGTACTAAATTGAAAAATGTGACTACCGGTCGTGTAATTGACAAAACGTTCAACTATGGTGTGAAAGTGGACGAAGTGCGGATAGAAAGACGTCCGTATCAGTTTTTGTATCAAGACGATATGGGTTACAACTTCATGAATCAAGAAACGTTTGAACAAGTGTCTATCCCGAAAGATAATATCACGGGCGTTGATTTCTTGAAAGAGGGTGACGTCGCCGAAGTGGTGATTCACGCAGAATCGGAACGTATTTTGTT
>BNTP01000143.1 GCA_025996695.1 Bacteroidia bacterium
GCCCTAAATTGGGATTGAAGTCATCGCCGTCCGGTTCATCCGGAACGCAGAACGTATGGGGGCATGATGTTGGTTTTTCCCCTATGCCCCAAAAGTAATAGCCATCACCGTCGCGATCTACACAAACGATATCAGCATCCGTGTAGTTCATGCTTTGGATGGGGGTCAAAATAGCTTGTGTATAATACATACCTTTATTCATATCGGTTATTATAAGACGCACCCACCCATCTTGGCCCCACTCATTGCCCCAACTATTTTTGTAAAGCCAATAGGTTTGTCCTATTCGGTAATCATCTTCAGTTACCAATTCCGGCCAATCCTCAGTAAAAATATCCCCTGCTTGTACGGTTCCAAATCCGGCTAATGTCATTATATGTTGCCAACTTGGAATTCCTCCAACCATTGGCCCCTGTTTTATTATCATCTGTTTTAATGTTTCTGCGTTTTTTACAGGATATTTTGAGCTTCCGTTTCCGAAATCCTCCGAGCCAGATACGTGTATTTTTTCAGTAGGAAAAGCACAAGCGGTAGAGCAATCAATGGTTCCATCATTTTGATAAGCAAAGCAACTCTCAGGCATAACTCCCTTTGATCTAATATAACTTACCGCTCTCCATGGAGAGCCACCATCCCTACATTTTTTTGTTGGATCTATATGATTGGTCGGTGCATTACTGCATGAAAGCAATTCTTGTTCGGACAAATCCAAATTAATCTTTCGATTGTAATATAAATTGACAGCTGCCTCGGTCGCGCCAACCGAAGCAAATGCCCAGCACGATCCGCAAGTTCCTTGGTCTTTCACAGATGTCAACCAACCATTGGTACCATTGTAATAAGGGGAGGTCGAGTTGTTGGCGCCGTGTCTATCGCGCCAATCGAAAGACGATACAAAATTGGGTGTTGACGAGGGTGTTGCACTTAAAGCCTGCACCGGCTGTGGAGAGGTCGGATCCTTTATTTCAAAAATGCCTCCTTTATAGTACTCAAACCCTTGCAAATCAGGGATAGTGTCGCCAAACAAGTTCCTTTTTTCCTCATAGTTTAACTGCGAAATGGGTGTTTCCCCTGCTATCCACAACGCCTTTTGGGATTGAAGATGGGCATTGATTCTTGACATCTTATCGGGTGCTGCTAGCCGACTCAACGAAGGATGGTTCAAAATGTCAATATAGGCAGATTTCAAAGTAGCGTCTTTTATTTCGACCCGAAGCTTGGTATACTCCATGTGGGCAGGGATATTGACCGTTTCCGTGGATGCCGAACGGATAGTGTCTATCCCATTGACGGTGACCAAGGGGATACTTTCGTAGACTAACAAATCGTGGCCATAGTTGTTGGTTAATAATACCCGCACATAGCCCCACTCGTGTGGAAATTCGGCAAAGCCGGTAACGGTTACTGTTTTGGAACCTAAACTTTCCTTTGGAAAAGTGGTGATGAGTGTATTTGCTGTGATTGGCCCCGGCACATCTATCCGGTCAACCACATTGTTGTCCAAAATGTCAAAATAGTCAAAATCCAAGATGGCATCGCCACTTATTTGCACTCTGAGTTTGGTTGCCTCCACAGTGGCGGGAATATTGAACGTTTCATCCGCTACCACACTGAATTCGTCTACTCCATTGACTGACATCAAGTAGATGCTTTCATAGATTAACAAATCGTAACCGCTGTCATTTGTTAATAGAATCCGCACATAGCCCCACTCGTGCGGGAATGTGGCTTTACCGGTAACGGCCACTGTCTTAGCCGTTAAACTAGGCTTTGAGAAAGTGGCAATGAGCGTGTCTTTCGTGATTGTTTTTTGCACATTTACCCTACTGCTTTGTGCTGATGCAGAGAGTGTTGCACAAAAACAGAATAATACAAGCAATGCGTTCAATTTAATTTTTTTCATTTTTTTAATAATTAATTTGTAAATATTATTGTCCGCCGCAATAAATTATACAATTAATTGCCCCAAAGTTAGACAATTTTTATAACATCTGCAAGCGAACAGAAAAATTCATTCATTTTTTTCAATAAAAAAGAAGCATGGGACTGTTGTTGAAATCTTATTCCACTTAGAGGTTCCACTACGACCCTTACAAGAGAATAAACAACAGTCCCATGCCTCTGTTAAAGGCATGGAACATCTTGCCTACTATCCCTCTTGTAATGAAATTTAGTGGATTTCTAAATGAGGATAATATTATAAAATGCTTCAATTTGTCAAAAAAGTCCTTCCGAAGTGATTATTCAAACGCTATGAAATATTCGGAATTGCTGCAAAGGTAAAGGTTATTTTTGAAATTACAAAATGTTTTTAGCAAAAATTTGCGGAACGCATGAAAATTCTGTGATTTTGGGATCATCTGCTACGCCGGTACGCTGCTGAACTTGCCGGATGAAATTCAAGACAAGACACGACAATATAAACGCATTCCAGCTGCAATGAATTTATCGAAATCCGAATACATTTCAGGAGCCAACATCCTGTCAATCAATCCATTTTATGAAAATATTAAAGTTTCGCATGAAAGGTCATTAAGGAGTTTAATAGATAGCCTTTAGGTCGGGTGGAAGCGTATCATAGCGCTTCTCTAAAAAAAAATTACTGTTTTAGTCCAATATACACAAAAAATACACTACCTTTGTACCGTTTAAGAAGCGGAATATATGAATAATTTAGAATTAGCATGGCAAAAGCAAAAGGAACAGTAGAAATAGATACCGCGCGGTGCAAAGGCTGCGAATTGTGCGTAGTGGCTTGTCCCACAGGCGTTTTAGCACTCGGCAAAACCGTCAATCATAAAGGATATTATTTTGCACAAATAGTGAAATCCGACGATTGTATTGGCTGCGCAACTTGTGGCTACGTTTGTCCGGATGCCTGCATCACGGTTTATAAAACGAAAGGGGAATAAAAAATGACCGGAGAAATAAAATTATTGAAAGGAAATGAAGCGATTGCACACGCCGCGATTCGCTACGGTGCCGATGGCTATTTCGGGTACCCGATCACGCCTCAGTCGGAAATCATGGAAACGCTGATGGACGAGCAGCCTTGGGAAACGACGGGCATGGTGGTGCTGCAAGCGGAGAGCGAAGTGGCAGCCATCAATATGGTATATGGCGGGGCAGCCTGCGGCAAACGTGTGCTGACCTCCTCGTCCAGTCCGGGAATTAGCCTGAAACAGGAAGGCATTTCTTACCTTGCAGGCACGGAATTGCCGGCATTGATTGTTAATGTGATGCGCGGTGGACCGGGTTTGGGAACCATTCAACCCAGCCAATCCGACTATTTTCAAGCCGTGAAAGGTGGGGGACATGGCGATTACCGTGTCATCACGCTTGCGCCCGCTTCGGTGCAGGAAATGGCTGATCACGTGGCTTTGGGCTTTGATTTAGCGTTCAAATACCGCAATCCTGCTATGATTTTGGCAGACGGCGTGATTGGACAGCTCATGGAAAAGGTGGAGTTGCAGCCCCAACAACCTCGCCGTACAGAAGCCGAAGTGCGCAAAGAATGTACTTGGGCTGCTTTGGGCAAGCCGGCCGACCGCAAACCGAATATTCACACCTCCCTTGAGCTGGATTCTACCGTTTGGGAACAATATAATATTCGATTTCAAGCAAAATATAAAGAAATTGAAGAAAACGAGGTTCGCTACGAAGAATTGTACTGCGACGATGCCGAATATCTGATTGTGGCGTTTGGCGCAGCCGCACGCATCTCTCAAAAAGTAGTAGAAACTGCCCGAAAAGAAGGTATCAAAGTCGGATTGTTTCGTCCCATCACGTTGTGGCCGTATCCTTCCAAGCGTTTGAATAGCTATAAAAATAAGATAAAGAGCATTTTGACAGTAGAATTGAATGCCGGACAAATGGTGGAAGACGTGAAACTGGCTGTGGATTGCCAAATTCCCGTCATGCATTTCGGGCGCATGGGCGGCATCATCCCCACGCCACAAGAAGTATATGAAGCATTAAAAACGTTATTGAAGTCTTGAAATAAAGAACATGAAAATAGAAAATATAAAGAAGCCGGAAAATATTGTTTACGGCAAACCCCGCCTAATCAACGATACTCCGATGCATTATTGCCCCGGATGTACTCATGGCGTGGTTCACAACTTAGTGGCAGGCGTCATTGACGAAATGGAGTTGGCGGAACAAACCATCGGCATTGCGCCGGTCGGTTGCGCCGTTTTTGCCTATAAATATCTGGACATCGACTGGATTGAAGCCGCTCACGGACGCGCTCCGGCGGTTGCAACGGCTGTCAAACGACTGAATCCCGACAAGATGGTGTTTACCTACCAAGGCGACGGCGATTTGGCAGCAATTGGCACAGGAGAAACCATTCACGCATGCAACAGAGGCGAGAATATCGTTATCGTGTATGTCAACAACGCGATTTACGGTATGACAGGCGGACAAATGTCGCCCACAACGTTGGTGGACATGAAAACCGCCACTTGCCCCTACGGTCGCAACGTGGCTTTGAACGGTTATCCGCTGAAAATCACCGATTTATTAGCTAGTTTAGAAGGCGTATGCTTGGTAGCTCGCGAAGCGGTGCACAATGTGGCAGCCATCAAAAAAGCAAAAAAAATGCTCCGAAAGGCATTTGAAAACGCCATGGCAGGCAAAGGCACTTCGATTGTCGAATTTGTAGCCACGTGCACCGCCGGCTGGAAAATGAGTGCCGACCAAGCCAACAAATGGATGGTAGAGAACTTGTTTCCAGCCTATCCGTTAGGAATTTTGAAAGAAGTGTAAGGAAATGTATGTCTGAAAAAACGGAAACAGAAACGAAAGGATTGCAGGTTAAGCCTGCAACGCTGTTGGAAAGCATTGATTCGCCGCAAGATTTGCGGAAATTGAAGCCTGAGCAGTTGGCGCAAGTGAGCAAGGAATTGCGGCAATATATCATTGAAGTATTGTCGAAAAATCCGGGGCATTTTGGCTCCAGTTTGGGTAGTGTGGAGTTGACTGTGGCTCTGCATTATGTGTTTAACACGCCTTACGACCGCATTGTGTGGGACGTGGGGCATCAAGCTTACGGGCATAAAATTTTGACCGGACGGCGCGAACAGTTTCACACCTTACGGCAATTTGGCGGCATCAGCGGTTTTCCAAATCCTGCGGAAAGCGATTGCGACGCCTTTGTGGCGGGGCATGCATCCAATTCTATTTCGGCGGCTTTGGGCATGGCGGTGGCATCGCAACTGAAAGGCGAAGACCGGAAAGTGGTGGCGGTCATCGGTGACGGTTCCATGACGGGCGGACTGGCTTTTGAGGGCTTGAACAATGTATCGTCGCAGCCCAACGATTTGCTGATTATTCTTAACGACAATAATATGGCGATTGACAAGCCTGTGGGCGGGTTGAGTCAATCGTTGGTAAACCTCACTACGTCAAAGACTTACAACACTATTCGTTATAAAATATACCTCTTTTTCAAAAAACACGGTTTGATTAAGGAATCGGGCAAAGGATTTATTCTGCGTTTCAACAATAGTCTAAAAGCACTGCTGACGAAGCAACACAATGCCTTTGAGGGTTTCAATGTGCGTTATTTTGGGCCGGTGGATGGACACAATGTGACGGAGTTGGTCAAAATTTTACAAGACATCAAGCAGATGCGTGGACCGAAATTGCTGCACATCCTCACGAAAAAAGGCAAAGGTTTTGAACCCGCTGAAAATGTGACCGCGTGACCTTCGGCAATGCCTACGTCAAATGCCCTGTCAGGCATCGCTTTCATCAGAAAAGTCATCGAGCAACCCGTTGGCATTGCAGGAGTTATGCCTACAATATTAGAATTTGCTTTAGCC
>BNTP01000144.1 GCA_025996695.1 Bacteroidia bacterium
GCTTTGAGTTTGCTCCGTTACACGATTCGGGACAAGGAAGCAAGCGATGCTTTGATTGATGAATACATCAAAAATTGGGACATCGAACGCCTCTCGGCCTGTGATCTTTACGTGATGGAAATGGGTGTAACTGAAATTCAAAACTTCCCGAGCATTCCGATTGTTGTCAGCCTGAACGAGTACGTGGAGCTGGCACGCTATTATAGCACGCCAAAAAGTTCCCAATTTATCAACGGCATTTTGGACGCTATCGCAACTAAATTGAAAAAAGAAGGCAAATTGTTCAAAAACTAATAATTTTTTTGTATCTTTGTCGCGGCAAATAATAAAGGTGAAAACATTAAATTAATAAAATATGACTTTAGGGACTATTCTTTTACAAGCGGCTGCTCCAGCGGCGGGCGGTGGCCAATACAGCGGCATCATCATGATTGTGCTGTTGTTTGTGATCATGTATTTTTTCATGATTCGTCCACAACAAAAACAGCGTAAAGAAATCGAAAAACAGCGTGCAGCACTGACTACCGGCGATAAAATAATTACCGCAGGTGGCGTGCATGGCAAATTGAAAGAAATCAACGATGCTACTTATGTAATTGAAGTGGCTGATGGCGTGAAAATTACGATTGATAAAACATCCGTATTTGCCGCACCCAATGGAACTGAGATCCGGAAGTAAGGAAGAAATAAAAGATGAAATTGTTGCTGAAATCGCTGAAATAGAAAAAAAAGCGAAAATATTTTTCAGCAGCGAAAGTTGGCGAAATATGCTGACCTTTCTTGTTTTTGTCGTTTTGGCTTGCTGTTTTTGGCTGCTACAATACTATCAGAAATACCATCACGATGAATTTGTATCACCTGCAACAGAGGATTTTATTGAAATTCCCGTTGATTCAAGTTTGCTCCGATGATAACGATAGGCATCACAGGCGGCATAGGCAGTGGCAAATCCGTTGTTTCTAAATTGCTCGAAATCAACGGCATAGCGGTCTATGATTCCGACATGGAAGCCAAACGGTTGACGGCTACATCACCGGTCATTCGCGAAAAATTGACGGAGCGGTTTGGTACGCAGTTGTATCTTGACGGCCAATTGGATAAAGCCAAATTGGCGTCGTTGGTTTTCACGACCGCTGCGGTTGTTCCCGAGCAGGGAGGTATTGGAGTTTGCGAGAATCAACCCGCCGCAATCTCGCAAAAATCGCCGATGGACAGTCATTTGGCGTATGTCAATTCGGTGATTCATCCTGAGGTGGCACGCGATTTTATTGCTTGGAAAGAACAGAACGAGCAAGAAAATGCCAGACCTGGTAATTTTAACAGAGGGGGGCGAGGCAAACCTGCAAGGGCAATTGCCTTGGAATCCGCTATTTTGTTTGAATCCGGTTTCGATAAATTAGTGGATGTAACGGTGACGGTTGATGCTCCTTTGCAAGTGAAAATTGATCGCGTGAAGCAACGTGATAATCTGTCGGAACAGGCTGTGTGCGAGCGAATTAGCAATCAAATGCCTGACGAGAAACGGAACAGGTTGGCTGATTATGTGATAGCCAATGACGGCCAACAGGCATTGATTCCTCAAGTAGAGGATTTGTTGCGAAAAATTGAAAAATAGTTGAATAAAAAATATAATAATAGATGAAAACAATTTATAATTTTACCAGATTGCTGGCGATCGTTTGTTGTGTAGTGTGCTTCGGATCTGCCGCACAGGCACAAAATAAGACTGCGAAAACGTGGCTCGACAAGTCGTCGACGGCATTTACAGCTGCCGGAACGTGGTCGGCCGATTTTTCGATGACGATTAAGATGGCAACCCAAAAAACGGCACGCTCTTTTGATGGCACGATTGATGTGAAAGGTGCAAAATATCACCTGAATGTGCCGGAAATGGAATTGTGGTTTGACAGCAAGACACAGTGGGTACTCCAAAAAGATTTTCAAGAGGTCAACGTATCTGAACCCGGAGCGCAAGAAGCACAACAACTCAACCCTGCGTTCCTGTTTACACTCTACCAAAAGGATTGCAGCTACAGCTATTTGGGCGAGAAAACAGAAAACGGGCGAAAAGTGCACGAAGTGGAACTTATCCCGCAAAGCAAAAAAAGCGATTTGACAAAAGTTGTGTTGCAAATCAGTGCTACCGACGCGATGCCCACGAAAATGCACCTTTTTTATCGCAATAATACAGAAAATATTATACTTATAAATAAGTACCGCAAAAATCTCAGTCTTCCGGACAGTTTTTTTAGTTTCGACCCCCAAAAATATCCGAAAGTAGACGTCATAGACTTAAGATAATGGAAGCAGTAAGATGTTTAATCATAGGTTCGGGTCCCGCTGGCTACACCGCTGCGATTTATACCTCGCGTGCTAATCTTGCACCCGTGTTGTATGAAGGCATTCAGCCCGGCGGACAGTTGACCATTACCACCGAAGTGGAAAACTTTCCCGGTTATCCGAATGGCATCTCCGGCACCGCGATGATGGAGGAATTGCACGCCCAAGCCGCACGGTTTGGGGCTGACATCCGGCGGGGGATTGTGACGGCTTGCGATTTGTCGAAACGTCCTTACAAAGTGACCATTGACGACAAAACAGAGATTGCTTCCGAAACGATTATCATCGCCACAGGTGCTTCAGCCAAGTTTTTAGGCTTGCCTGACGAACAAAAATATGCCGGTTTGGGCGTGTCTGCCTGCGCTACATGCGACGGATTTTTCTACCGCAAAAAAGTGGTTGCCGTAGTTGGTGGAGGCGATTCGGCTTGCGAAGAAGCGATGTATCTGGCAGGATTAGCAAGCAAAGTGTACTTAATCGTGCGCAAAGACTATTTGCGCGCTTCCCAAATCATGCAAGACCGCGTGCAAAATCACCCGAACATCGAAGTGTTGTTCAACACCAACACCCTCGGCTTGTTTGGCGAACAATTCGTCGAAGGCGCTCATTTGGTGCGTACGATTGGCGGAAAAGAAGAAAAATTTGACATCGCCATCGACGGTTTTTTCTTGGCCATCGGTCACAAACCCAATTCAGACGTATTCAAACACTATTTGGAACGCGATGAAAATGGTTACATCAAAACGACTTGGGGCACTACACGTACCAATATTCCGGGCGTTTACGCAGCGGGCGACGTGGCTGACCCCAATTATCGACAAGCCGTAGTAGCGGCAGGAATGGGTTGTGTCGCAGCCATTGAAGTAGAACGATTTCTGTCTTGAACTGTGATTATGGCAAATTCATTATTAGACAAATTGAACACATTAGCGCTCCGATTGGATGAAATCGGGATTCTCATCACAGATCCGTCGGTGCTGTCTGACCGAAAGTGGTATGTGAAACTGTCGCGGGAATATAGCGAGCTGAAAAAAATTAAAGAGGCACACGATAAATATCGGAGCATGTTGTCCAATATGGCTGAAGCCAAGGAAATTTTGGATACGGAAAACGACTCCGAAATGCGTGGGTTGGCCAAAGCAGAAATTGACGAGTTAGAACTGCAAATTCCCGAAATGGAAGAAACAATCAAACTCTTATTGATTCCGGCCGACCCCGAAGACGGGAAAGATGTGGTTATGGAAATTCGGGGCGGAACAGGAGGCGATGAAGCGGCGATTTTTGCAGGCGATTTGTTCAAAATGTACACCCGCTACATCGAATCAAACGGTTGGAAAATACAAGTTACGAGTTTCAGCGAAGGCACGATTGGCGGCTATAAAGAAATCGTTTTCACGGTGTCGGGCGAAAATGTTTACGGCACATTAAAATATGAATCGGGCGTACACCGCGTGCAGCGTGTGCCGCAAACCGAAACGCAAGGGCGCGTACACACCTCGGCAGCCACGGTGGCAGTGTTGCCCGAAGCCGAAGAGGTGGACGTGGAAATCAATCCCGCTGATTTGGAAATTCAAACGGCACGTTCGAGTGGTGCCGGCGGGCAAAATGTGAACAAGGTGGAAACAAAAGTGCAAATCACGCACAAGCCGACAGGCATTCAGGTGCAATGTCAGGTGACGCGTTCGCAGCTTGAAAACAAAGAAATGGCCATGCAGATGTTGCGCAACAAGCTATACGACATAGAACTCCAAAAACACTTGTCGGCTATCTCGTCCAAGCGCAAAACGATGGTATCCACCGGCGATCGTTCCGCCAAAATTCGCACTTACAACTATCCACAAGGGCGTATCACCGAACATCGCATCAATTACACCGTTTATAATTTGGACGATTTTATGAATGGCAACATTCAGGATGTAATCAACCGGTTGATGGTCGCCGAAAATACAGAACGCATGATAGAAAACGAAATTTAAAAATAATTTATATGAAAACATTCTCTCTAACATCTGTCCTCGAAGGACTACAAATGGTCATCAAACGTTTCCCAATCACATTGCTGCTGCTCGTCGGCACCGCCATAGTGAGCTGGATGGCAATCAACGAAGTGTCGTCCGATGGAATTCACATTCCTTTCCAGCTTTTGATTTTCTTCTCGTTTGGTACCATTGTCAGCATCACCACCACGCTTGGAGTGGAAAATTTCAAGATTCAACCATGGAAACAATATGACATAACTTTGATTTGTGTCTTTCTGTGGGGTGTGTATTGCCTTTTTTTGCCGGATGATCATCAAATGAATTTTGATTTGGGTCTGCAACTTTTGATACTCGGTGGCGTGTTTATTGCTTCGGCATTTTTCATTTCTTTTCTGAAAAAAAATCAGGATGCCGCATTTTGGGAATTTTCAAAAACGGTTATTGTCCGCTTATTTTTAGCAGGAATTTTTGGTGCAGTCGTCTTTGGAGGCTTGGCATTGGCTTTGGTAGCCATTGATAATTTGTTCGGAGTAGACATTTCAGAACAATGTTATCGAAATTTAGCTATTTTTTGCTTTGAATTGTTCGCTCCCATTTATTTTTTGGCAGTCATTCCTGACCAGACAGAAAAATTGCACGCAAATCTATCTTTTCATCCGGCACTTAAAGTTTTTGGATTGTACATTTTGCTTCCAATTTTGACGATTTACACCCTCATTTTATATGCTTACCTGATCAAAATTGCCGTGTTATGGGAACTTCCAAACGGCTGGGTATCTACTTTAGTGTCAATATTGGCAAGCGGCGGCTTCCTAGTCATTATGATATTGTATCCGGCATGGTTGAAAAAAGAAAACAAGGTTGTCACGTTTCTTACCCGCTATTTTGGATTATTAATTCTTCCGTTATTAGTCCTGATGACTATCGGCATTTTACGCCGTATCGACGATTACGGCATCAGCGTCAACCGCTGTTATATTCTTTTGCTAAATCTTTGGTTTTATGGCATCAGCATCTATTTGCTTCTGAGCAAAAACAAGTCCATCAAATGGATAGTCATTTCGGCAACCGTTATTTTGCTGCTCACTTCCATTGGTCCGTGGCGGATTTCCAATCTCGTCAAACATTCGATTTCCAACCGGTTGGAAACGACTCTGAATCAGTTGGATTGTTTGAAAAATGGGAAAATTTCGCTGGCTGATTCCAAATCCTGTTTTGCTGCAATGGATTCAACAGCCAAAGCCTCTATTCGGGAACCGCTTGACTATTTGGCAGATTCTTATGGCATGGAAAGCGTAAAGTCGTTTTTCGTGGAAGATATTCACGAAAAATCTATGTTCAGCATTATTGATGACTTAGACTTAACTAAAAGAACGGCGATAGAGCCAATAGAAAACAGTGAGCGAGAATTTTTGTTTGACGTGAAAGATATTCAACTTCCAAGTATAAACAATTATAAGTCGTTTATTTTCATTGACATACCCAATAATCAAATAAACAACGGACAA
>BNTP01000145.1 GCA_025996695.1 Bacteroidia bacterium
CCGGCTATTCGCATACCAAACAGGCTGCGATGGCGGATTATTTTCGCAATGTGCATCTTCTGTTTCTGAAAGGTAAAAGTGGCAGCGAATTTGACAACTCTAAGAATTTAGCAGCCAAATATCCGGCTATTTCTTGGCGCAAAAAGCCGTTTGTGAAATTTTTTGAATACACTTACCTCAATTATACGCGCGAACAAGAGTCAATGACACCCAATTTGCAGAAAATGTTGCACGTCATCCAAACGAAATACGACGGACAGGCGCCTGAAAAGTTTCGCGCCGACTACCGTACACAAAGCTTGCCGCTTATCCCTTACACCAATTTATTGTCGTTCAATTTGCGTGCTATCGTGCTGACACTAAGCGTGTTGGCAAATTTTCCTGCCGCCTATTTCGCCTTTGAATTGACAGTGATGAACGGGATGCTTATATATATGTTGAAAAAATACGAAAAAATCTGTGCGAATTTCACAATTCAATTGGAAGGGATTCCCGCCGGCGCGGAAATGGCCGAAGGCGTCAAGGGGCTTATTTTTGACTATGGCGCGACGATTGACAGCAATGGCAAACACTGGGCAGAAGTCTTGTGGGATGGATATGTCGCAGCAGGAGTTCCCATTTCTAAGGAACAATTTCGCGAAGCCTACGTCTATGGCGAACGCTATTTGGCAAAAAATCCGGTCATCCAACCGGACGACAATTTCTTCGACTTATTGCGCAAAAAGATTGACTGTGAGCTGAATTTCTTGGTAGGACAAGATATTTTGCCGAAAAATGAAAAAATTACTCAATTTTCTTTGCAAATTACAAATCAATGTTATAACTTTGCACGTTCGTCCGTTGAAAAAGCAATGCCAACATTGCAAAAATTAGCCGTCAAATACCCTCTGGTGCTGGTTTCTAATTTTTATGGCAACATTGAGGCGGTTTTGAGCGATTTTGGATTAGACGCGTTGTTCAAAAATATTGTCGAATCGGCTGTGGTAAACGTTCGGAAGCCCGATCCCGCCATTTTTGCGCTGGGAGTCAAGGCTTTAGGATTGGCACCCGCCGAAGTGGTTGTGATAGGCGATTCCTATCGCAAAGACATTGCCCCCGCGCAGTCGTTAGGCTGCCGCACCATTTGGCTGAAAGGGCCGGGATGGGAAGAGGAAGTGCCCGACAAACAACCGGATGTCACAATCTGCGATTTCAAAGAGTTGACAGACGTCATCGCGGGCTTGACCCGCGAGCCCCTGCCTGAAAGTGGGGATTTGTTAGGAGGGGGTTGCGGGTCAAGCCCGCAATGACAGATAAATTGAAGTATATAAAATATAATAATATGGAAAAAGTACAAGTGAAAGACGCCAAAGGAAAATTGGGCGTACTTACTGTAGGTGTAGGTGCTGTAGCAACTACTTTTATCGCAGGGACATTGTTGGCTCGCAAAGGTCAAGGCGTGCCTGTAGGTTCTCTCACGCAATTAGGAACGATGCGTTTGGGCAAACGGGAAGAAAATCGTTTCCCCAAAATCAAAGATGTGGTGCCATTGGCCGATTTGAAAGACATCGTTTTCGGTGGATGGGACATTTTTGAAGACAATGCTTATGAAGCGGCTCGTCATGCCGAAGTGCTCACGGTCGAAGATTTGGACAAAGTGAAAGACGAAATGTCTGCTATCAAGCCGATGAAAGCCGTTTTTGACCAAAGTTTTGTGAAACGCTTGCACGGCACGTGGGTGAAATCAGCTCCTACAAAATGGGATTTGAAAGAGCTTGTGCGCAAAGATATTCAAGAGTTCAAAGCAAAAAACAACTGCGATCGCATCGTGGTGATTTGGTGCGGTTCAACAGAGGTGTATTTGCCGTTGTCGGAAGTGCACGAATCGCTTCCTGCGTTGCAAAAAGCAATGAAAGAGCCGAACAGCGACCAGATTTCGCCGTCGTTGATTTATGCTTATGCTGCGGTGGAAGAAGGTATTCCATTTATTAACGGTGCGCCTAACACCACGGTGGATTTTCCGGCAATGTGGGATTTGGCTGCTCAAACGCAGACGCCTATCTCCGGAAAAGATTTCAAAACCGGTCAAACGATGATGAAAACCGTCCTGAGTCCAATGTTCAAAACCCGTATGCTGGGCTTGAACGGCTGGTTCTCAGACAATATCTTGGGAAATCGCGATGGCGAAGTGTTGGACGATCCGGGTTCATTCAAAACAAAAGAAGTTTCCAAATTGTCGGTTGTCGACAATATCTTGCAACCGGAATTGTACCCCGAATTGTACGGAAACATCTACCACAAGGTGCGTATCAACTATTATCCACCCCGCAAAGACAACAAAGAAGGTTGGGACAACATCGACATCTTTGGCTGGTTGGGCTATCCGATGCAACTGAAAGTGAATTTCTTGTGTCGCGACTCCATCTTGGCGGCACCGTTGTGCTTGGACTTGGTATTGCTCTCTGACTTGGCGAAACGCGCCGGTTTCAGCGGCATCCAATCCTGGTTGTCGTTCTATTTCAAGTCGCCGATGCACGACAACGACCACATCGCCGAACACGATTTGTTCATCCAGTCCGTGAAAATGAAAAATACCCTGCGTCAAATCATCGGCGAAGAAACGCTGGATTTCGTAGATTAATCACTCTCCTTTATTTTTATGAAGGACAAATTAATAGATAAAAAATTGTTAGCAAGTATTTCTCCAATACTTGCTAACAATTTTATTGCCCGGTGCGTAATGAAAATCGGCGGGTTTGATAAGGTTAATCGGGTGTATGATTTGGCAAAACATCTCACGGGCACGGATATTGAGGATGCGATGGTTGACGGGTTGGGCATTACGCGCCAAGTCCACAACATGGAGGTGCTGAAGCAATTTGACGGTAAACCGTTTATCACGGTCTCTAATCATCCTTACGGGCATATTGATGGCATCATGCTGGTGGGGGAAGTTGCCAAAATTCGTCCCGATTTCAAAGTCATGGTCAATTGGATGTTGGGAATGATAGATATTATGCAAGACCGTTTCATCGGTGTGAATCCCTACAGTGCCGATACGGTCAAAAAATCAAGCCTTTCCGGAGTCAAAGAATGTTTGACGCACCTCAAAAACGATCATGCATTAGGTTTTTTCCCTGCAGGAGCCGTATCTAAAAATCAGGGAAAAGGCCTCATTCGCGACCGTGAGTGGCAATTCGGCGTACTGAAATTGATTCAAAAAGCCCAAGTACCGGTGGTGCCAATCTACATTTCAGGACAAAATTCGTGGTTCTTCAATTTCTTGGACAAGATAGACTGGCGTATTCGCACCGTCCGGCTTTGTCATGAATTAGATACAAAAAAAGGCAAAACCATCCATTTGGTGGTTGGTGAGCCAATTTCTGTTGCCGAACAACAGCTATATCCTGACCTTAAAGATTTGGGACAATTTTTGCAAGACAAGACTTATAGTCTGAACTATGAAAAAAACTGCTAAATTTTTCAACCATTCATCGAAATAAGAAATTCTTCGTTTGAATAAGTCTTTTCCATGCGATCTTTCACAAATTCCATTGCTTCGATGCTGTTCATGTCGGAAAGCAATTTGCGGAATATCCACATGCGATTGACGGTTTCGCGGTCTTGCAACAAATCGTCGCGGCGAGTGCTGGAAGCCGTAATATCAACAGCCGGATAGATGCGTTTATTTGCCAATTTGCGGTCTAATTGCAGTTCCATGTTGCCGGTACCCTTAAATTCCTCAAAGATGACGTCGTCCATTTTGGAACCTGTTTCCGTTAATGCGGTGGCAATAATTGTTAGTGAGCCGCCGTTTTCAATGTTACGCGCAGCGCCAAAGAACCGTTTAGGCTTTTGCAGGGCGTTTGCATCAACCCCACCCGAAAGCACTTTGCCCGAAGCGGGTTGAACCGTGTTGTAGGCACGAGCCAAGCGGGTGATTGAATCCAACAAAATCACGACATCGTGGCCACATTCGACCATGCGTTTCGCTTTGTTGAGCACAATATCTGCGATTTTCACGTGGCGTTCGGCAGGCTCGTCAAATGTGGACGCAATCACCTCAGCATCCACGCTGCGTTGCATGTCGGTAACTTCTTCCGGACGTTCGTCGATTAACAGGACAATCATGTACACTTCCGGATGATTCCAGGCGATAGAATTTGCTATGTCTTTGAGCAATACCGTTTTACCTGTCTTAGGCTGTGCCACAATCAGTCCGCGTTGACCTTTCCCAATCGGGGAAAACAGGTCTACAATACGGGGCGAAAGCTTGTCCATCAACTTGGGGCTGAGGCTTTTCACCAACTGAAATTTCTCGTCAGGAAACAGCGGTGTCAAGTGATCGAACGGCACACGGTCGCGAACTGCTTCCGGACGTAAACCATTGATTAAGTCCACTTTAACTAACGGAAAAAATTTCTCGCCTTCTTTCGGCGGACGGATAGGCCCTTCCACCACATCGCCCGTTTTCAAACCAAACAGCTTGATTTGGGATTGTGAAACATACACGTCGTCGGCCGACGAAAGGTAGTTGTAATCCGACGAACGCAAAAATCCGTAACCTTCCTGAATGATTTCCAACACGCCAACTCCTGTCAAAATGCCTTCAAAGTCAAATGCTTTGCTTTTGGATGCATATTGATTCGGGTTGGGATTCGGATTCGCATTGTTGTTGGGATTATTCTGTTGCACACCTTTTTGCACATTCTTTTGTGTGTTTGGATTAAGCGCTTTTTGTTTTTGCTTCTGATTGGGGTTTTGATTCGGATTCGGATTTTGATTTGGATTTTTAGCCGTAAAAAGCACCTCATCCATCACTGTTTTCACTTCGGGGCTGTGACGAAAAACCACTTTGGAGGGTGCCGCCGCTTCTTCTCCGGCAACCGGCTTTTCTTCAACTCCGGTTTGCTCCGTGGCTTGTGCTGCTACTTGCGCAGGTGCTTGAGCCAGCACTTGACGTGGATTCATGTCAAACGGAAGGTCCGGAAAAGTGCTGTCGCTTTCGATGCGTTCGCGTCTTTTTTTGATAACTTTCGTCGACTGTTCTTCAACCTCATGGGTTGTGCTCAACACTTTCTCTTTTTCCGCCGGAGCAGGTTGTCCTTTTTTAGGGGCAGCAGCAGGCTTGGTTTGTTTAGCGCCTTTCTGTGCCTCTGCTAAATTTTCTTTTGCAACCGTTTTATGATTTTTAGAACCTGCAGGACGTCCACGACGACGCTCGGGCATTTCGGCCGGCATATCTTTAGCGAGAATCGCTGCGTTAGTAACTGCTTGCTGGTCTAATATTTGATAGACGAGGTCGTCTTTCAATAGTTTTTCCACTTTGTTTAATCCCAGTTCTTTGGCCAAAGCGATTAAATTGCTCTGTTCCATGTTTTTTAGTTGCAAAATAGTATATTTCTGCATAACCTAATTTATAATATTTAATTAATTTGTGTAAATGAGTAGGGTGAATTTACTATGCCGCAATGAGCGACTTGGTATTTACGGCCGCAAAGGTACGCATTATTTTTTAATTATGAACTATGATTGCAATGTTTTTTTTGGCAACTTGTCCCGCTCTGACATCAAAGACAAGCATAGTTTGAAAAAAACCTTAAAATTTAATGCAGTTGCGCTAAGTTGTAATATTTTTTGTTGATATATTCAAATATTTTTCGTATTTTTGTCCCGAAATTTTAAATATAATTTTTTGCGAATGAAATAAAAAAAGAAACGTGTGGATGCACACAAAATAAGACATATAAAATAGCGATATTTGTATGAAGTTTGTTATCAAAACGGAGGTTTAAAATGATAAAAGTTTATCACGGC
>BNTP01000146.1 GCA_025996695.1 Bacteroidia bacterium
GCCGGTGGAGGAACGGCTTATATCCGTGCGGCAGCAGCTCTCGAAGGCTTCAAGGGTGCAAACGACGACGAAACAACCGGTATCGAAATCGTGAAACGTGCGATTGAAGAACCGCTGCGTCAAATTGTTGCCAACGCAGGCAAAGAAGGTGCTGTGGTTGCACAAAAAGTGAAAGAAGGCAAAGGCGATTTTGGCTACAACGCCCGCACCAATGTCTACGAAAACTTGATTGCAGCCGGTGTCATCGACCCAACGAAAGTGACGCGCGTGGCTTTGGAAAATGCAGCTTCTATCGCCGGTATGTTCTTGACCACCGAATGTGTCATTACCGACAAAAAAGAAGAAAATTCGGCTGCTCCGGCTATGCCAATGGGCGGCGGCATGGGCGGCATGATGTGATGTGAGTCAATTTCATGACATATTAAAAGAATACTGGGGCTATGATGATTTTCGTTCGCTGCAGGAAGACATTATCCAATCTGTTTTTGACGGAAAAGACACGCTTGGACTGATGCCGACCGGCGGCGGGAAATCGCTGACGTTTCAGGTACCCACAATGGCGATGGACGGCATTTGTATTGTCGTCACGCCATTGATTGCTTTGATGAAAGACCAAGTCGACAACCTGCGCAAACGGGGCATTAAGGCGACGATGGTGCATTCGGGCATGAGTCATCAAGAGATTTTGGTGGCATTGGACAACTGTATTTTTGGCGATTACAAATTTCTGTATGTGTCGCCCGAACGCCTGCACACGGAGCTGTTTCAAGCTAAATTGCACGATTTGAATGTCTGCATGTTGGCGATTGACGAGTCGCATTGCATCTCGCAATGGGGCTACGATTTTCGTCCCGCTTATTTGCGTATTGCGGAATTGCGCGATAAATTGCCGGAAGTGCCCGTGCTCGCACTCACCGCGACAGCTACGCCGGAAGTGGTCGATGATATTCAGGAAAAATTGCATTTCAAGCAGAAAAATGTCTTTCAAAAGAGTTTTGAACGCAAAAATATCGCATACGTGGTGCGTCAAACGGAGGATAAACTGTTTGAAATCATCAAAATACTCAACCGTGTGCCTGGAACAGCCATTGTGTATGTCCGCAGCCGCAAACGGACGAAAGACATCGCCACCGAACTGCAACGGCAAGGCATTGACGCCGATTTTTTTCATGCGGGGCTAACTTCCGACGAGAAAAATCGCAAACAAAACGCATGGAAAGACGGCGCGTGTCGCGTGATTGTCTGCACCAACGCTTTTGGGATGGGCATAGACAAGCCCGATGTGCGAATTGTGATTCACTATGAATTGCCCAGTTCGCTGGAAGAATATTTTCAGGAAGCGGGACGAGCCGGTCGTGATGAACAAAAATCCTTTGCTGTGGCGCTCTACAATGGTCGCGACCAAGCTCAATTGAAAAAACGCCTGCCGGACGAATTTCCCGAAAAGGATTTTATTAAGGAGGTGTATGAAAAACTCGCTTATTTTTACCAAATTAGCATGGGCGAAGGCGCACAAACCGGACATAATTTCGTCCTCGAAGAGTTTTGCAAAGTCTATCATTACAATATGACGCAGGTGCATAGTGCGCTGAAACTCTTGGACTTAGCAGGCTATATCGAATATATAGAAGAAACCGAAAAACGTTCCAAGTTGATGTTTACCGTGCATCGCGAAGAACTGTATCAAGTTTCGCTTGATGTCCAATTAGATAAATTGTTGCAAGTGGTGCTGCGTTCTTATACGGGGCTTTTCTCGGATTATATCTACATTAGCGAGGAACTTTTGGCGCAACGGACGGGTATGACACACCACGAAGTGTATGAAAGTCTGAAAACGCTTTCCAAACAACACATCATTCATTACATTCCGGCAAAAGCCACCCCGACGATTTATTATACCCGCAACAGGGAAGAATTAAAACACCTCATTCTCCCGAAATCCGTTTACGAAATGCGCCAAAAACGCCTGAAAGACCGCCTCGAGCACGTGATTTTTTACGGTTCAAGCACCGAAATCTGCCGCAGCCAAATCCTGATGAAATATTTTGGACAAAAAGAATCCGCCACCTGCGGGCACTGCGACGTATGTTTGGCAAAAAAAAACAAAAATCCAAGTGACAAATTGATGACGCAAGTCATTGACGACGTAGGCAGAGCCTGTGCCAAACTTGGACGAGAATGTTCGCCAGAAGAACTCGCGCAAACTACCGGTCACGCGGAGGAACACGTTATTCAAGCTCTACGATTTCTATCCGACCAAGGCTTCATTCCCGCGTAGCAAACCAAGTCCCTGTAGATGACGTGGCGCGCCGCGTTTCTACTGAGAAATTATTTTTAATTTGCAAAAATCATAGTTCAAGAAATATTTTTTGTATCTTTGCGGCGAAATATATAATTGTATATGGAAAAGTTTATAACATTAACAAGCGCCATCGTGCCGCTGCCAATTGAAAACGTCGATACCGACCAAATTATTCCGGCGCGATTTTTGAAAGCCACGTCCAAGGAAGGTTTTGGTGATAATCTGTTTCGCGATTGGCGATACGACAAAAATAATCAGCCGATTGCCGGTTTTGTACTGAATAATCCTACCTACAAAGGGGAAATTTTGGTGGCAGGCAAGAATTTTGGTAGCGGTTCGAGTCGCGAACATGCTGCTTGGGCGATTGCAGGCTATGGTTTTAAGGTGGTCGTGTCCAGTTTCTTTGCCGATATTTTCAAAAATAATGCAATGAATAGCTCCGTGTTGCCGGTTGTGGTGTCGGACGCTTTTTTGGCAGAAATTTTTGCATGCGTAGACAAAGACCCTAAAATGACGCTGACCGTGGATCTGCAAAATCAGAAAATCACGAACAATGCCACAGGCAAATCAGAATCGTTTGCCATCAATGCCTACAAAAAAGAATGTTTTTTGAATGGTTTTGATGACATCGACTATTTGCTGAGCAAGAAGGACAAAATAGAAGAATATGAATCAGGGGATTGTGGGGCATGCCCACAATGACATGCGCATGATTGAGATATTAGACACGACTTTGCGTGACGGCGAACAGACTTCGGGCGTTTCCTTTGCGTCTGACGAGAAATTGCACATCGCGCTGTTGATGCTCGAAGACTTGAAAGTCGATCGGGTAGAAATTGCGTCGGCAAAAGTGTCGGACGGAGAATTTGCTACCGCGCAAAAAATCGCCAAATGGGCACGCACCAACGGTTATCTCGACAAAATCGAGGTTTTGGGCTTTGTAGACGATGCTGTTTCGCTCAATTGGGTCAAAAACGCCGGTTGTCAGGTGATGAATTTGTTGTGCAAGGGTTCGCTCAAACATTGTCAGGAGCAGCTTGGCAAAACGCCCGAACAGCATTTGGCAGATATTTTGCAAGTCTTGAAAAATGCCCAAAAAATGAGCATTACCATCAATGTTTATTTAGAAGATTGGTCAAACGGCATGTTAAATTCGCCCGAATATGTGTTCTATCTGATGGATAATCTGCACGATAAGAACATCCAACGCTTCATGCTCCCCGACACTTTGGGCATCCTGAATCCCATTAACACGGGCGAATTTTGTCGGCAAATGATCACAAAATATCCTTGTCTGCATTTTGATTTTCATGCGCATAATGACTACGATTTAGCTGTTGGAAACGTCTTTGCTGCCGTTCACGCAGGCGTTCAAGGCATTCACACGACGATTAACGGATTGGGCGAACGAGCAGGAAACGCTCCTCTGGCGAGTGTGGTGGCCTTGCTGCACGACCAATTGAAGCTCAAAACAAACATCGCCGAAAGTCAACTCAACGCGGTCAGTCACACGGTGGCGTCATATTCCGGCATGCGCATTCCCAAC
Organism: Bacteroidia bacterium; assembly: GCA_025996695.1. GTDB lineage: Bacteria > Bacteroidota > Bacteroidia > Bacteroidales > Azobacteroidaceae > Azobacteroides. Next base: position 3,849 of record BNTP01000146.1, read on the forward strand.
AACAAGCCTGTCATTGGCGACAGCGTATTTACCCAATGCGCTGGTATTCATGCCGACGGCGACAACAAGAACAATCTGTATTACAACGACTTAGTGCCGGAACGATTTGGTCGTTTGCGCGAATATGCGTTGGGAAAAATGTCCGGAAAAGCCAACATCAAGAAAAATTTGGAAGTGATGGGCATCGAAGTGGAAGAGGAAGTCTTGAAAAAAATTGTAGAACGCGTCATCGAATTGGGCGACAAAAAAGAGATTATCACGCAGGAGGACCTCCCTTACATCATTTCAGACATCCTGCATACCGAAACTGCCGACAAAATCCGGTTGGTCAATTATTCGTTGTCATCGTCACTCGGTCTGCGCCCAACAGCCACGGTGCGCATCGCTATCGACGGCGAAGAATATGAACGCACTGCCCCCGGCGATGGTCAATACCATGCGTTTACGAAAGCGCTTTGGAAAATTTACACCCAATTAAACAAGCCCAAACCCAAATTGTTGGATTACAGCGTAAACATCACCTCCGGCGGCCGCACGGATGCGTTAGTGCACACTACTATTACGTGGGAATTTAACGATAAGGTGTTCAAAACCAGCGGATTAGACATAGATCAGAATGAAGCCGCTATCAAAGCTACCCTCAAAATGTTGAATAGAATTGAAACTATGTGAAAAAAAAAGCGTACATTTGTAGCCGCAAAAAAATTATTAGAAAGAATTTATGAAAGATATGAAATATAATACGCAGAAGAAGCGTTTGCTCCTGCCCGAATATGGAAGGAATATTCAAAACATGGTGGATTATTGTGTGTCGCTTCAAGACAGAGAAGAGCGGAAGCACTGTGCCAATGGCATTATCGACATTATGGGAAACCTGTTTCCCCATTTGCGCGATGTAAACGATTTCAAGCACATTTTGTGGGATCATCTGGCGATTATGTCCGATTTTGCGCTGGATATTGACTATCCTTATGAAGTTGTGAAACGCGAAGAATTGTATATCCACCCCGATAAATTGCCCTATCCACAGCAACGCATGGCGTATAAGCATTACGGCAAATTTTTGGAAAAAATGATCAAAAAAGCCACGACGGTTGAAGAAGGCGAAGCAAAAGACGAACTGATCGGCATGCTCGCCAATCAAATGAAACGCTCGTTCTTGACGTGGAACAAAGAAGTGGTAGACGATCAAAAAATCTTTAAAGATTTGGCAGAATTGTCCGGCGGACGCATCCATTTGAACGAAAATTCACTCAGGTTGACTACCTCACAAGAGTTTTTGTCAAAAAAGAATCGCAACCTCAGCAAAAGACAGGGTAGGGTGTAGCCATGATGAAGTCAGGAGAACTTATCAGCCACGCTTATTGTTTGTTTTTCCCACATTTGAAAATAACGTCCTTTCGTGGCGTATAGTTCGCGATGCGAGCCTTGCTCTATTACTTTGCCGTTTTCAAGCACCACGATTTTATCCGCATTGACCACTGTGCTCAAGCGGTGGGCGATGATGATAATTGTTTTTTCTTGACTTTTTAGTTCTTGGATAGTTTGTTGCACAAACTGCTCCGATTCGGAATCAAGCGAGGAAGTTGCTTCATCCAATATCAAAATTTCAGGCTCTTGGTATAATGCGCGCGCAATCGCCAAACGCTGTTTTTGTCCGCCCGAAAGCGATGCGCCGTTCTCGCCGAGATAAGTATTGAAGCCTGCTGGTAATTTTTCGATAAAGGGCATCATTCCCAGCATGGTGCAAACTTCCACAATGCGTCGCAAATCAGGCTCAAACTCGCCGAGCGCAATGTTTTCAATCACATTTCCTGCAAACAAGTTCAGTTGTTGCGGAACGGCACTCACTGTTTTTCGAAGACTTTGATTTTCAATGTAATCAATATTCAGATCGCCGATGCTGATTTTCCCGGATTTTAGAGGATACAGTT
>BNTP01000147.1 GCA_025996695.1 Bacteroidia bacterium
GCCGGATTTCCTCGAAGCGGGTGCAAAGGTACAACTCTTTTCTTCTCATTCCAAATCTTTTTACCCTTTTTTTGCTTGGAAACCCGTAACTGTCTGTGTTAGAACGAAATATTTTTTTATAATTTTTCTTTCAGGAAGGGAGCTGTAACGGAATCAATGTTTTGCGCAATTTCTTCCGGCGTGCCGTTTGCTACGAGGAAACCGCCGTCAGAACCACCTACGGGGCCGAGATCGATGATGTGATCGGCCATTTTGATGACGTCTACGTTGTGTTCGATGACTACAATGGTGTGGCCGCGTTCTATTAGGGCGTCGAAAGCGTGCATTAGCTTTTTTATGTCGTGAAAATGCAGTCCGGTGGTTGGTTCGTCGAAGATAAAAAGTGTCGGTTGCGCTTTTTCTTCGCTTAGATGGAACGCCAATTTCACGCGTTGATTTTCGCCACCGGAGAGGGTCGACGAACTTTGACCGAGTTTTACATAGCCTAAGCCTACGTCTTGCAATGTTTTTAGTTTTTTGACAATTTTGCGCGTTGTGGACGATTGAGTGGCGGATTCGGAGAAAAAGACTACTGCTTCGTCGACCGTCATTTCGAGGACGTCGTAGATATTTTTGTCGTTGTATTTGACTTCCAAGACGTCTTTTTTGAAGCGTTTGCCGTGACAGGCTTCGCATTCGAGTACGACGTCTGCCATGAATTGCATTTCGACCGTGATAGTGCCGTCGCCTTTACATTCTTCGCAGCGCCCGCCGTCGGTATTGAACGAGAAATAAGCGGGGGTGAAATCCATTTGCTTCGCCAGCGGTTGGTCGGCAAAAAGTTTGCGAATTTCGTCATACGCCTTGATATAGGTCACCGGATTGGAGCGTGAGGAGCGACCGATTGGATTCTGGTCGACAAATTCTACGCCGTTAATCAGCATCAGGTCGCCAGAAAGTGCGTTTGCAGCCATTGAAAAAGTTTTATAGCCTTCAAAATGCTGTTGAAGTGCTTTGTGAAGCACATCGCGTACGAGGGATGATTTTCCGGAACCGCTGACTCCTGTTACCACTGTCAGGACATTTAGTGGAAAATGCACGTCAATATTTTTCAAATTATGTTCGCGTGCACCTTCTATATATATGGAGTTATTCCACTTGCGGCGGTTTTGCGGCTTCTCTATTTGTTTTTTGCCGGTCAAATAATCAGCAGTGTGACTGTTGGTTGCCGCATCCAATTGCCGGGGTGTCCCTTGAAAGACCACTTCCCCACCCAACCGGCCGGCGTCGGGACCAATGTCTATAATATAGTCTGCGGCACGCATGATTTCTTCGTCGTGTTCGACCACAATGACAGTATTTCCCAAGCCTTGAAGCTGTTTCAACACCTTGATTAGCAGTCCGGTATCTTTTGGATGCAGTCCAATGCTAGGCTCATCGAGAATGTACAGCGAGCCTACCAAACTGCTTCCAAGCGAGGTGGCGAGATTGATACGTTGACTTTCGCCGCCCGACAGCGTGGACGACGGACGGTCTAATGTCAAGTAGCCCAATCCCACGTCGTTGAGGAATTGCAGGCGGTTGTTGATTTCCGTTAGGAGACGTTTCGCGATTTGGGCATCCTGTGTGTCTAATTGGAGGTCTGCAAACCATGTTTTCAGTTGGTCGAGGGTCATTTCTACCAGTTCGGCGATGTTTTTGCCCCCGATTTTCACATAGAGGGCTTGCTTTTTCAGGCGTGTTCCTCCACAAATGGGGCAGGACGTTTTGCCTCTGTAGCGCGCCAACAGGACTCGAAATTGTATCTTATACTGGTTTTCGTCCACAAATTTGAAAAAAGCATCAATGCCTTGCACGTCTTTGTTGCCATGCCACAATAAGTCTTTTTGTGCTTGCGTGAGGGCGGAATACGACCGATGAATCGGAAAATCGTAGCGTACTGCCGTGCGGATGAAAGCATTTTTCCACTCGCCCATTGCGTCGCCTTTCCAGCAGGCGACGGCGTCTTCAAACACCGATAAAGCAAAATTTGGAATCACTAATTCTTCTGCAATACCCACCGCTTTTCCGAATCCTTCGCAGGTCGGACATGCCCCTACAGGGCTATTGAAATTAAACATCAGGTCGGACGGTTCATCAAACGTGATGCCGTCGGCTTCGTATTTGCCGGAAAAATCGCGCGTGATGATGCCTTTGTCTGTATAAATTTTCAGGATGCATTGTCCGTGTCCCTCGAAAAAGGCTGTGCCTACCGAATCGGCAAAGCGATTGGCGACCGCCGGCTCTTTGGAGGCTGTGATGCGGTCGATTAGGAGGAATATTTCTGTTTTTTCGTTTATATTAGGTGCATGCAAGACCTCTTCAATGGATTGTGTTTCGCCGTTGATTTCGATGCGCGAAAAGCCTTCTTTCAGGTATAGAGCGAGCTGATTGACGAGGGGATTGCGGGTCGTGCCCGCAATGACAGGCTCGGAGATGCCGGCGGATGGCACGATGCGCGTCAATAGTGCCACTCGGGTGCCTTCAGGATAGCTTTGCATGGCCTTTACTACATCGCCCACTTGGTGTTTTTGTATCACGGCGCCAGAAATGGGCGAGATGGTTTTGCCTATGCGAGCAAAAAGCATGCGGAGATAGTCGTAGAGTTCGGTGGAGGTGCCTACGGTTGAGCGTGAATTGCGCGTGTTCACTTTTTGTTCGATGGCAATGGCCGGCGGGATGCCTTTGATATAGTCCGTTTCCGGTTTTTTCATGCGCCCGAGAAATTGGCGGGCATACGATGATAAACTTTCTACATAGCGTCTTTGTCCTTCGGCATACAACGTGTCGAAAGCAAGCGAGGATTTGCCGGAGCCCGACAAGCCTGTGACTACTATTAACTTATTGCGCGGAATTTCGAGGTCAATATTTTTTAGATTATTGACCCTTGCTCCTTTTATTTGGATGTTTTGTTCTGACATTTTTTATGTTAGTTATTTATCATATTGTTCAATTTTATCATTATAAACGGCACGACGCCCTTTGTAAATCAAAAACATGACCCACACATCGTTTTCGGTGCATACCGCCTACTGTACTTGCTGTACAAACGCCGGCGTGTTGGTCTTGACGAGCACAAAGGTAGTGTATTTTTGTGTATTTTGGACGAAAACGGTAATTTTTTTTTAGAAAAGCGTTATGGGCATTTATTTTTTTCTATTTATAAAAAAGAAGCACTGACTCTCGACAAGTCAGTGCTCTTCTTCAATATTCAACGAGGGGGTTATCCTATAAATCTCCGAAGCACATCGCGGGCGCTTGATATGTAGAGGCATCGATCAGCAGTAATTCGAGCAATTTTTCAGTCAAAGTTGGGACACCCGGCGAGGCAGGGAAACTCGCCAGGCGCATGCCAAGCTGGGCGCAGTGTAGATATGCATCAGGGAGGATTGTATAATAATACTCGTCATAATAGCATAAGCGTTTGTCAACGCGGGTTGCAAGGGCGCCGTACTTCCGGGCGCATGGGGCGTCCGAGCCGTAGGATCCAGCGATGGAAGCGGTCTGGTCCTGCGAGGACAAAAAGTCTGTTGCTGATATAATCCCAGCGGTGGAGCTGTTCGCCTGAGGCAAGCGGGCAGCAACAACAGTCCCCGTGGTTATTTTAGCCGCATCAATGCTATTTACCATGGAACCATCCAGCGCAGTCACATTTAGGGTTACACCCCCCGAACCATCGAAATTCACGCTGTTAGATGTTGCTCCGCCGGTGATTATGAAGGGTCTTGCTGCCGCGAGTGACGTCACGGTATTTGCATTCCCAGTTGTGTTCGCATTGATCGTAGATGGTATATCAGTAGCCGTGATATTTCTAAAGGTCGGCGGGCCGGAAGCAGTCGTAGGACTGACAAAGAAACGCGAATCCAATTGATTCCCGGATAAAAGGGCGTATTTACTCGAAGACATTAAACCAGCCGCCGATGACGAGGCAGTGTCGCTCGGAATCGTCACAGAATGCGCACCAGCCTCGGTCACTCGACCCTGAGCATCAGTCTTAAATCCTGGAACAGAGAAAGTCCCGCCCCAAGTAGAAGTCAGAGGGGTCGTAGTCGTTACACCATAAGTGCCGGGAGTCCCTGTGTTTTTCAACTGCGTGGTCAACGCCGACGTGATGAGGGCGGGAGAGGTCGTTATCGTGACATCACCCGTAAAATTCAATGCTTGGGTGCTGCTCATTTTATTACCCAGCGCGGTGTTGACCGCCGTCACGGAGGGAGCAAGGGTCGTGCTCGCAGTCATATTGTCTTGTACCTGTGACGGATGCACGTGGTCGCCTCGCGAAAAACCGGTTTCACTACCGGTTGAGCCGGTTGCTCCCGAATTAGCTTTCGGAGCCGTCGTTGACGGTTCATTTTTTGTTGCGCCCGTCGCGATACCGTCCAATTTGGTTCTATCCGTACCGGCACTCAATGCCGTAGCAGTGGCTGCGCTACCCGTCGTGCTCTGATTCAAAGTAGGTATATCTGTTGCAACCAACGCTCGGAATGCCGGGACACCATTAGCCGCATTTGGAGCAGCAAGCACGTATTTCGCTGTTTGCGAAGGCAATTTAGGCACCTCATCGAAAGTTTTTTCACCATTCAGCGTCTGCGCTTTATTATAAACTGAATCACGGAAATCGTTCAGACCGGTGCTTCCTGCTGTTGCTACAGCAAAAACCTGTGCTTCGGTGGCTACAAGCGTACCGCTGTTAGTGGCGGCCGCAGTTTTACTTGGAACAGACACCGTGCCGGTGAAGGTCGGGCTTGCGATATTAGCTTTCAAAGCTACCTGTGCTTCCGTTGCTAAAACGGTAGCATTGTTTCCTGCGGCTGCCGATCTGCTCGGAACAGTCGGTGATATTGCCGAGAAAACAGTGGTGCCGCTGAAAGTTTTGTTGCCGCCCAAGGTCTGTGCTTTTGTATAAACTGAATCGCGGAAATGATTCAAGACACTATCGCCTTTTATGCTTCTCTTCTTGATAGAGTCAAGAAGTGCCACACCCATAGCCGACGACAAGGCGTTCGTAGCTGAACCTGTTGTCAATTGGTTATCAACGTTGACCAAATTGGCGCCGACAGCTATTCCTGCCAATTTGGCACTGTCTATACCAAATGCCAGCTTATTCGCTTTCGCGGCGATGTCGCTCAAGCTGATAGAGCCGCCGCTGCCAACAGCTTCCCAACGTTTGACTCCCCCGTCTATGAGAAGGATGTGAACCGTTGCATCACTAATCTGGTAATACATCGTTCCTTCTGAGGCCAAAGTGGTATCCGGCAATACCTGTACTCGTGGCAGGAGTAACCCGCCTGAAGCGCCGTCCAATTCCAGGACGGCTCCCGTTGTCACCGGCGTCGTCGGATCGCCACCAATTTTCACTTGTGCTGTGCTCAATGTCCACAAACCGGCGCTTAACAACACTGCTGCAGAGATGAAAAGTCCACTTCTCATCTGCGCTTTTTTTTGCTTTTTTGTTTTCATTCTTATTACTTTTGTTATTTTTTGTTATAACCTGTTATTGTTTATTGTCCATTTGTTAAAAAAAAATTTTAATGCCTCATGTTGACGATAATTTTGGCACAAAACTTCCTGAGAATTGAATAACGTCTAATCTGTTAAAATTGTAAATAATGTGTGATTATATGAAGGGGACTTCTAAAAATTACTTTTTTCTCGCGCGGAGTTATTGTCCGACTCTTTTAAGAGGAGACTATCCCAGATGAAACGAAGTCCATTAATCCCACCTGAAATAATCACTGCAAATTTATTCAAA
>BNTP01000148.1 GCA_025996695.1 Bacteroidia bacterium
GATTTTTTGGAACTTGCTGCAAAATTCAGAGCAAGCAACCGTCAGTCTTGATTTGAAGCATTTGGGGATGGTATTTTTCAATCCTAAACTGCCGAAAAAACACTATAAAATTCATTGGAAAAATTGAAAATGGAAAAAAGCAAAATTTACACCCGCACAGGCGACACGGGTTACACTTCCTTAGTGGGAGGAAAACGCGTGTCAAAAACAGATGCCCGCATTGAAGCCTACGGCACAGTGGACGAATTGAACTCGTTCATAGCCTGCCTATTGGACGAAATCGACGATCCGGCGGACAGAAAATTCTTATTGCAAGTGCAACACGATTTGTTTACATTGGGGGCGTACCTCGCTACAGCCCCCCCCCCCCCCTCAGGGGGGGAGTGAGAGTAGACTAACTATGTGGGGTAGTGCGGGCTTAGATGGGGCGGGAGAGCTCGAGGCCGAAATGGACAAAATCGCCAATCTAATTCCATCAAGCAATAAATTTATTTTGCCGGGCGGCTGCAAAAGCAATTCGTTGGCTCATGTGTGTCGAACCATCTGTCGCAGGGCTGAAAGGCGTTTTTACGCACTTAGCGAGCATGAATCACTCGACCCGACAGCCTTAAAATACATCAATCGCCTGTCCGATTATTTCTTCCTTTTGGCACGCAAACAAAGTTTTTTATGCAATCAAGATGAAATTTTTTGGGAAAAGCCTTGCGAATAAGATTTTTTTGACTACTTTTGCGGAAAAATTGACGTGTAGAATTATGAATTGATGTACAAATAATTCTTAATTTTTAATCTTTAATTCTTAATTTTTAATTCTTAATTAAAAATATGTACTGGACATTAGAATTAGCTTCAAAATTAGAAGATGCGCCTTGGCCTGCATCTAAAGACGAATTGGTGGACTTCGCAATGCGTTCCGGCGCGCCCCAAGAAGTGGTGGAAAACCTCCAAGAAATAGAAGACGAGGGGGAAATCTACGAGTGTATCGAAGACATTTGGCCGGATTATCCCAGCAAAGAAGACTTTTTCTTCAATGAGGAGGAGTATTAGTCTTGAACTGTGATTGATGTGATTTTTGTGATTTATGTGATTGAATGAAGCGTTTCCTGCAAGCAATTTCTGATTTTGTCCCGCAGGGACAGTACTTTATTAACCGAAGACTTCAGTCTACGGTATAAAAATGATAAGATTTCATTAGTCCCGCATGGGACGGTACTTGAGATGGGTTCAATTTTGCTGAATCACAATGTGTCGTCCCATGCGGGACAAGGAGGAAATGCCAAGTAGCTGTCGTTTATGTTTTAACTACTCCCTACTTGCCCAACTTTTGCAATCGCATAAAGGGGATAAATTTTCAGTTGGGGCAACATTCCGAAATTTTCCAACGAGGTGCGAATGCCATACGGGGATTTTTTTTCCGATAAAAAATTGGTACATGCTTTGCATCGAACCTTTTGTACCGGATTTGACTTCTAAGGGAATGGCTTCCTGATCATATTGAATGACGTAATCGACTTCCGCTTCGCTGCCTCGTTTTTCGCGCAACCAATAATACAGTTGCGTCGGATTGGAACTGGGTGCTGCTTTCAATAGTTCAAGCCCGACAAATAACTCAGCTAATGCTCCTTTATTGATTTGTATGATGCCTTCTCCCAACAATATTTGTGAGACATCCAACCGTAAAAACCGTTGCAAAATGCCGGTATCGTAAATCAGATATTTGCGAAATTTGGTGTTGACAGTCGCCCCTAAGGGTATTCCATTCGCGGAAGTATAGGTGACCGGATAAATAATTCCGGCTAATTCCAGCAACGACATACTTTCTTTAATTTGTTGCAGATTGGAATTTGAATCGGCTTTGGAATAAATAAATTTCCCTCCCGTTTGGTCAATAACGGAAGAAAAAACTTCCCGCAAACGTGCTGTTGGTACTCTGGATTTATATTTGGAAAAATCGTCGAGAAGCGACAACATCAAATCGTCCAAGACTGATTGACATTCCAGTAACGACCTTGTTTTCACATAAGTCGCAACCACTTCCGGCATGCCTCCAATGAGAATAAAGTAGATCAAATGCTGAACCAATTTTTGATGCACTCCATCAAATAAAGGCTTTTCCGGCGATGCTTTTTGTAAAGCGCCAGCAAGCGTATCCAAATCCATTGCGCGCAGGTATTCCTCAAATGAAAACGGATATAAAAACAGGGAACGAACGCGTCCTACCCCAAATGAGGGCAATTCCTCTAATGCAAATTCCAACAATGAACCGGCTGCAATCACGTGCATTTCAGGAAAATCCTCATAGAAATACCTCAATGAAGAAATAGCCGGAATACACGATTGAATCTCGTCCAAAAACAACAAGGTTCGACCGGGAATGATTCGCACATCAAACATGAGCGATAGCTCCTCGCATATTTGTTGGGGCGACAAACTTTTTTCAAACAAGGGTTTGGCTGCCTGATGCGCCTTTTTGTCAAAATTAATTTCCAAAAAATAATCAAATTTTTTGCCTAATTCCCTTACCGCAGAAGATTTTCCCACTTGACGCGCTCCTCGCAAAAGCAAGGGCTTCCTGCGCGCAGAGGCCTTCCAATCCAATAAACTCTTGTCAATCAACCGTTTAATGTATTTCATCGTTCAATCCTTCTTTTATTTTTTTTGCAAAGATAGTAAAAAATAAGAAATGTAGGGGCAATAAGTAACAAAAAAATGAGAAATGTAGGGGCAATAAGTGACAAAAAAATGAGAAATGTAGGGGCAATAAGTGACAAAAAAATGAGAAATGTAGGGGCAATAAGCAGCAAAAAATGAGAAATGTAGGGGCAATGATTTGGTTTTAGACAAAAAAAACAACTCTACAGACAGTTTTGTCTGTAGAGAATGGATTAGGGGCTGTTTCAAATGCCGGATTTTCCGTCCTTGCGAGCAAAGCGAAGCAATCCATGCCTATTTACAAACTCCGGAGGGCCATGCTGGTTTGCAAAGACGTTTCATTGACTTTTGAGACAGCCGCTGTGCCCAATCGACTCAGAGTATCAAGGCAACGTAAACGTCCGTTTCGTTTTCGTGAAAGTGCAGTTTGTCTTCACGAGCCAACCAGCCCAGTGCTGCATACACTTCTTTTTCAGTCAATTTTGTCAACTTCTTTAACTCTTTCACTGACTTTTGTCCGTCTTCGCTCAATACCTTCCAAACATTACCGGCATTTGCTCCAATTTTTTCTTTCATGATCGTTACTTTTTGTTTGAATTATGATTCATTTGATTGCGTGATAGAGATGGATTCCTAAAAATCATAGTTCATCACAAAATCAGATGAATCACAGTTCAAGATTAATTATTATTGTTCTGAATAAATTTTATCCCATTTATCGTAATTAGCATTGTCTTTCAATGCATAGTAGATGTTGTGCAAGGCCAAAATCGCATCGGAATCCTGATTGTTGAGTGCATACGCTTTCTCAAAATAAGGAATAGCCGTTTTGAAATCAGCTTTTACGTCTTTCATCGCTTCTTCATATTTTTTATTATCGGAAATATCCGCCGTTGCCGCACGTTTTTCTACGCCACGATTGTAATACAACCGACCGAGGTGCGAAAGAATTTCGGCATTGTCAGGAGCTATTGCCAATGCTTTTTCGATGCTGGCAATTGCCTGAGGAATATCGTTTTTCTTTTCATACACAACTCCCAATGCATCAGGCAGTTGCGCATTCGTTGGATCAAGTTCGATTGCTTTATTCAGATAGTCAATCGCTTCGTCCGTTTGTTCGTTATTGAGTTTAATGTTAATCAAATTCAACAGAAAATAGGACTCCTGAGAAAATTTGTCAACGCCGGCTTGCAATGTTTTTTCAAAATTTGCAGAATCCTTTTTTTGAACGTATTCGCTTGCCAATTGTTTGTAAATTTCCACTTCATTGAAGCCATAATCTTTGATTTCATCATAAATGGCAATCGCTTTGTCGCGATCAGGAATCAACGAAGCCGCCACGCCTGCATAATAACGCACTTTTACCGAATTGGTGTCTGTTGCCAATGGTTCAAATTTAGCATCTTTATCGCCCACAAACATCGCTAACGAAGGAATATCGCCAAAAAACTTGAAATTTTCATAAGCCTTCACGTAGTTTTCTTTTTCATAAAAATAACTACCTGCATTGATGTAATAAGGACGATTGGCCTTCAAAATACCTTTGATGTCTTTGCGGTATTTTGATTTCACTTTGCCTTTTTCGTCGGGCAACTGATCCAACTCGTCAGCTTTCAAAAACGGAGCTGTACTCGCATCCAAAGCGGTATACATCACGGCTTCGTCCGGCTTTTGACCAAGCATTTCCTTCACTCGCTCTTTGTCGAATAACTTGTTTTCCAAATCGCCTGCAACAAACCAAGCTTCGGCACTATTGGCCGTTTCAGGGTCTGTCAGCGTTCCTTGAATCTGCGTGCGCAACTCCCCAAAATTGGGATTTGAATCCTTTAACTCTTTTTTTACTGTGTTTACTAGCTTTTGTTGACCAAAAGACGAAACACAGATCAGGCAACAAGCCGCTGTAAATAAAGTCTTTTTCATTTTTGTATTATTCTTTAATTATTATTTCTTCTGTTTGAACGTCTTCGCCCACGACTTCTTCTTCCGAAGCCACCTTACAAACGGAGGCGATTTCGTCGTCACGTTTTTCCAAATTTATCAAACGAACGCCCTGTGTGGCACGTCCGATGACATTCAGATTCTCCACTTTCAAGCGAATGGTGATACCCGATTTGTTGATAATCATCAAATCGTTGTCGTTGGTCACCGTTTTAATCGCCACAAGCGGACCGGTCTTGTCGGTGATATTCATGGTTTTGACACCCTTTCCTCCGCGATTGGTAATGCGATATTCGTCCAATTCCGAGCGTTTGCCATAGCCTTTTTCGGATACCACTAATATATGCTCGGTCGAGTCTTTAATCACAATCATACCAACGACCTCATCGCCGTCTGCGAGCTTTTGACCACGCATACCAACAGAGTTACGCCCCACAGCACGCACTTTTGCTTCGTTGAAGCGGATGGCCAAACCTTTGCGGTTAGCAATAATGATTTCATTCGCACCGTCGGTCAGCCGCACATCTATCAATTTATCGCCCTCACGCAACTCAATCGCATTCACACCATTTTGACGCGGACGGGAATAGGCTTCAAGCGATGTCTTTTTAATCACCCCGTGTTTGGTACAGAATATCAAATAATGTGAGCTCACAAACTCCTTATCATTCAGATGTTTAACACGAACAAAAGCATTCACGCGGTCGTCGGATTCAATGTTGAGCAAATTTTGAATGGCACGCCCTTTGGACGTTTTTGTGCCTTCGGGAATCTGATAGACTTTCATCCAAAAACAGCGCCCTTTTTCGGTGAAAAACATCATAGTCGCGTGCATACTTGCCGGATAGATATATTCCACAAAATCCTCATCGCGAGATTCTGCGCCTTTCACTCCTACTCCACCACGGTGTTGCGCCTTAAATTCTGCCAACGGCGTCCGTTTGATATAGCCCAAATGCGAAATGGTAATAATCATCTCGTCATCGGCATAAAAATCTTCCGGATTCATATCTTCTGCGGCATATACAATCTCTGTGCGACGTTTGTCGCCGAATTTGTCGCGCACTTCAATCAATTCGTCTTTGATAACGCCCATCAATAAATCGGCGTCTGCCAAAAGACTTTTCAGATAGTCGATGGTTTTCATGACTTCGTCGTATTCTGCGCGCAATTTGTC
>BNTP01000149.1 GCA_025996695.1 Bacteroidia bacterium
CCGGTGCAAGAAAAATCGCTATTGCTTTTTACAATGCGCTTACTCAGGGAATGGATTATGTGGAACTTGGTGCTATCAAATACGCTGAATTGTTACAGGAAAGAGAATTGAGAGCGTTGCGAAGTTTGGCTCATAAACATAATTTCAATCTCGTTGATAATCAATGTGTTGCGTAAATCCGTCATTGGTACCGCAGGGGGCGGAGCCCCGCAGCGGAGACATCTCCTGCGAACAAGCCGTCCGAATGGGCGGGATTATGATGATGCCGTCCTCGCAGGACTAAGGGCTGAGTCACCCACCAATACCGTAGGTTGCGCTGCCCCCTTCGACTTCGCTCGGGGCTTCGGCATCACCCACCTACGGTTATGCACATCTCGTCCCTGCGGGACTGCGCACAGGATGAGTTTGCAGGACTTGCAAAATATAGCACCTCAAAAAAAGATTTAGCCAATATTGGGGCAATATTCAATCGGAAATAACAATGGATGATTTGTTTGTGTGATTTTTTCTTTCATATTTCCTGCCCGCATTTGCAAAAAAACATTAAATATTTGTGAAACTCAAATAAATGTTGTACGTTTGTGGCGTAAAAGTTAATGATTTAATAATAAAACACTGTAATATATGTTTAGAAATCATCCTAAAGGCTTGTATGCCTTGGCTTTAGCGAACACGGGTGAGCGGTTTGGTTATTATACCATGCTCGCGATTTTCGTGCTTTTCTTGCAAGCGAAATTTGGTTTTAGCGGCGAACAAGCCGGTGGAATCTATGGCGGCTTCTTGGCCGCAGTCTATTTTATGCCTTTGTTAGGCGGTATCATTGCTGACAAAATCGGTTTTGGCAAAGTGATTTTGACGGGTATCATCATTATGTTTTTCGGCTATTTGCTGTTGGCATTCCCGATTCCGTTTGTGTCAAACACGGATGCTTACGCTTCGCCTGCTTTTTGGGCGATGATTGGGGCTTTGGCACTGATTTCTATTGGCACCGGACTGTTCAAAGGTAATTTGCAGGTGTTGGTCGGCAATCTTTATGATGCGCCGGAATATCGTGCCAAGCGCGACAATGCGTTTAGCTTGTTTTACATGGCAATCAATTTAGGTGCGATGTATGCGCCGTTTGCCGCTACAAAAGTAACTAACTATTTCTTGGCAAAAGGTAGCGGTTTTTCCTACAACGCTAAGATTCCTGCGTTGGCAAATCAATTATTGAACGGAACTATTACGCCGGATGGCAAAGCCTCTTTGACGGATTTAGCTACCGCACAAGGCTCTACAACAGATTTGACAACCTTTGCATCCGGCTATATCGACCAACTTTCGGGAGCTTACAACTACGGATTTGGCGTGGCTTGTCTTTCTTTGATTCTTTCCATTGCTATTTATATTGCATTCAAAGGTACTTATAAACATGCTGATTACAATTCTAAACAATTAGCTGCTAAAAATGTGGCTGAAGGCAAGACGGCAGAAGCTGAACTAAGTCCGAAAGAAACGAAAGAGCGCATTTGGGCGTTGATTTTGGTATTCTTCGTGGTCATTTTCTTTTGGATGTCGTTCCATCAAAACGGGCTGACAATGACGTTCTTTGCACGTGACTACACATCCGGTGATGCCGAAGGATTGACCCGAATAGGTTTTGATATTGTGAACTTGACCTTATTAGTAGTGGCTGTGTTCAGCGCATTCAGTATTTTTCAATCGGAATCATCCAAAGGCAAAACAATCTCATCAGTCGTTTTGCTGGCCGCGGTGGCCGGGATTTCCGCTAACTATTTGAATACCGCAGCCAAATTGGACATTGAGCCGCAGTTGTTTCAACAGTTCAATCCATTCTTCGTGATTGTGTTGACACCCGTGTTTATGGGCATGTTTGCATGGCTGGCGAATAAAGGCAAAGAGCCTTCTACGCCTCGCAAGATTGGCTTTGGGATGATTATTGCCGCAGGAGCGTTCTGTATCTTGGCGTTTGCATCGCGTGCTTTGCAAAGCCCTGATGCCTTGGGCGGCGGTGTGAGCGACATGCTTGTTTCGCCTAACTGGCTGATTAGCACGTATTTAGTATTGACATTTGCGGAGTTGTTCTTAAGCCCGATGGGTATGTCGTTTGTGACCAAAGTGGCACCTCCTAAATATAAAGGGATGATGATGGGCGGCTGGTTCACGGCTACGGCTATCGGCAACTACCTGACTTCTTTCGTTGCTAAAATTTGGGGCGGTAAAGAGGTTAATATTTCAGCATTGGGTATTCACTTTCAATGGGAATTGTGGATGACTTGGGTGGTGCTGATTGTCATTTGCTTGCTTTCGGCCACATTCATCTTCGCTATCATGAAGCGTTTAGAGAAAGTTGCTAAATAGATAAAAACTTTCCATATCTTTAAGATATGGAAAGTTTAAGAAGTAGATTAAAAACAACAAAAAATAATAGAAATGAAACAAATTAAAGAATTTCATTCCTTGCGGATGATAGCAAAACGATTTTTGCATGCACTTTTTTTAACGTGCGCTTTGATGTTGGCAGCCCCTGCTTTTGCGGCAGTGACTCCCGACGCGAGTGGCATTGTTTATGTGAACAATGCTGCTACAGGTACCGGTAACGGCGACTCGTGGGCAGATGCCTGCCTCGGCCTTTCGGAAGCATTGGATGCCGCAGCGGCATCCGCAGGCGTGATTACGCAGATATGGGTAGCAGCATCAATAACCCCTTATTATCCAACCGTGCCCTTAGACGGAGCGGACACCCGCGACCAGTCTTTTTGGCTGGTGGATGGCGTGAAAGTCTATGGAGGTTTCGATGACGTCACTCAAGAAACCGACCCTGCCGATCGCAAACTTGCAAACATGGCAAGAACTGTTCTTAGTGGTGATTTTAATGCCACCGTCGGTGTTCCCGGCGACAACTCTTACCACGTGGTATCGGCTGTTGGTATTATTGGCCCAACGACTCTTTTAGACGGCTTTAAGATTCAAGATGGATATGCCGACACTGCTACAGATGATTCCAACTTAACACCTCGTAACCAAGGTGGAGGTATCTTCATTGGGCCAAGTAACAGCCCTGTATTGAAGCATTTAACAATTACCGGAAATGTGGCAGAATTAGGAGGTGGTGTTTATATGGAAGACTCATCAACTGAACTGCTCAATTCTACCATCAGTTTTAATGAAGCCACCGGCGCCGGTGGTGCAGGGATATTTATTCAAGGAGGTGCTCCTTTTATTACCAATGTTCTCATTGTGAGCAATAATGCATCCTATGCATATTCTAATGGCGGTGGAGTCTACAATGCAGGTGACCCTACGCTGACCAATGTTACTATTACTGAAAATAATTCAGGCGATCAAGCTATGGGTATTCTTAATAGCTCTTCCAATGTGAAGTTGTATAATAGTATTATCTACAACAACACTGATCCATTTAAAAATATGCTAAGTACCACCTCTTTTGAAGACATCAGACACTCTTTGATTGAATGGCAGACTTCTGTTGATGGTAACGGTAACTTGGACGGAGAAACTGTAGTACCCGGGTTCGCAAGCGATTACAGCTTGAGTAACACTAGCGCTGTCCTCAATAAAGGTGATAATGATCTCTACAAAAGGGCTCGCGGTGGTATTGCTGATTTCACAGGCGAAACAGATTTATTAGACAGTTTGCGTTTGAGTGGTTCCAGCATAGACTTGGGCGCGTTCGAATTTCAGTATGTGGGAGCTGCCATCATCTCATCAAGTACACTCCATCATGGCTTTATTGGTACTCCCTATAGTTTCCAGCTTGCAGCAGACGGCACAGCACCAATAGCTTGGCAGGAACTAACAAATCCGACCCAGTTGCCTCCCGGCTTATCATTGAATACTACCACCGGCCTAATTTCGGGAACGCCCACCACGGCGGGAACATACATCTTTGACATAGAAGCATCAAATCTCGGCGGCGCGGATTCTAAAACTTTGCAAATTGAGGTAGACCAAACAAGGCCATCATTAGCCATGTTAGATGCTGATACAGGGGCAGTAAGAGTTTACAACGGCTCTCTGCGACCGGTTGTCGTAGCGCCGAAATCCAACATCACAGGCATGGGGGAGATTACGGTACATTATGACCGTGATTGCACGACTGACCCTCCCACCGGTGGGTCCACTACTGCTCCTACCAATGCCGGCACGTATGCCGTTTCAGTAGATATTGCCGGAACGACAAACTTTACCGACACAATCGGCATGGTAATTGGTTCTTTCACTATCAAACCGAAAGATATTACTGTAACTGACGTGGCCGGCACCATTGATGATAAAATATATGATGGCACCTCTGCGGCTACTCTTAATGCGTTGACGTTTGGTGCTTTGGTTTCCGGCGAGTCGTTGATATTGAACACCGATTACACCGTTGACTCGGCAGTGTTTATCAACAAACTTGTTGCCACAAACAAAACAGTAAACATACACGGTATTAAGCTGACCACTAGTATTAATGCTTCCAACTACTCGTTGGTTGCCGCAACTTCAATCGCACACGCAAACATTACCGCAAAATCGGCAACTATTACAGGTCTGACTGCCGACAATAAAGTATATGACGCCAACGCTACTGCCTCCGTTTCCGGCACAGCAGTAATTCCTGAAATGGTTGCGGGCGATGATTTGACGATAAGTACCGGTTCTGCTGCTTTTAGCGATAAAAATGCGGGCACCGGCAAAACGGTGACATTTACCGGCTATAGTTTGAGCGGAGCGGATGCCACCAACTACTCGCTGACAGCACAACCCGCAGACGTGACGGCCGACATTACCGTAAAATCGGCAACCATCACAGGTTTGACTGCCGACAATAAAATTTATGATGCCAACACGGATGCAACCGTTCTCGGAACACCAACCGTTCCTGAAATGGTTGCCGGCGATGCTTTGACGGTCGTAGTCGGTTCAGCTGCTTTTAGCGATAAAAATGTGGACACCGGCAAAACGGTAACATTTACCGGCTATAGCTTGAGCGGCGCGGATGCGACTAACTACTCGCTTGCAGGGCAACCAGCAAACGTGACGGCCGACATTACCATAAAATCGGCAACCATCACAGGTTTGACTGCCGACAATAAAATATATGATGCCAATACGGTTGCAACCGTTCTCGGAACAGCAACTGTTCCTGAAATAGTTACCGGCGATGCTTTGACGGTAGTAGCCGGTTCAGCTGCTTTTAGCGATAAAAATGTGGACACCGGCAAAACGGTAACATTTACCGGCTATAGTTTGAGCGGCGCGGATGCCCCCAACTACTCGCTGACAGCACAACCTGCAGACGTGACGGCCGACATTACTTTAAAAACGGCAACTATCATCGGTTTGACTGCCGGCGATAAAGTATATGATGCCACCACTACTGCCGCCATTCTTGGCACAGCAGTCATCGACGGATTTTGCACAGGCGATGATTTGAATATCGAAGCCGGTGTGGCTAATTTTGTTGATACAAACGCAGGCGCAGGCAAAACGGTAGAATTTACCGGCTATAGTTTGAGTGGAACGGATGTCGGCAACTACGATTTTGCAGGACAACCGGCAGACGTGACGGCAAACATTACCCCGAAAGAATTGACCGTGACTGCGGACAACGCGAGCAAAGTTTACCTTGACGCGATCCCTGCGTTGACATTTAATTACAGTGGTTTCATAACCGGTGAAAGTGAAAGTGATTTGACAACAGAA
>BNTP01000150.1 GCA_025996695.1 Bacteroidia bacterium
CATTGAGCAATCAGTTCCTTGGTTAAAGGTTCTAATGTACATGAATCAAGAAATTTCATAGACTAATTTATTATTGACAATAAGTCTGTCTATACTCTTCTACCATTCTTCTCACTATTTTCACGGTTTCCTCAGGGATGACGATAGTCCCGCGTTCTCGTTCCGCTTTTCTTGCTTCTTTTTCAAATCTGCGTGCAGCCGCGCCTTCTAAGACGGGCGTGCCTCTAAATGGTTGCATTGCCATAATTTTTTAATTTAATTGGTTGTGTTATTGCTTTATCTCTAAACTTAGAAACGGTGCAAAGATACGGATATTTTTTGGTTTTTCTATAAAAACCGCCAAAATTTTTACCGATTTTGATACGCTTTTTTGACTGTTTGATTCATAAATTCAGCGATTTCTTTAGGAGAAATAGTAGAAATTGGTTCTAATGACTGAAATTTTGCAAAATATAGCACCTCTCATTACCTTACTTCAAGACCAGCTTTGAAAAAGGCACGGCGTCCATCGGACAAAATTCCTGATTGTCGTATTTGAAAGTGCCTACCATTGCCACCATTGCGGCATTGTCGGTTGTGAAAGCCAACGGCGGCAGATGAATTTTCCAGTGCAATTTTTCTGCTTGGGCTTCCAAGGCTTGACGCAAGCCGGAATTGGCCGATACGCCACCTCCAACGGCTATTTCATTGATATTCAAATCTTTAGCTGCTTTCACTAATTTGTTCATCAATATATCAATGATAGTGGTTTGCAAACTGGCGCACAAATCGGCGCGATGTGCTTCGATAAAGTGCGGATTGAGTTTCAAATGATCACGCAAAAGATAGAGAAACGACGTTTTCAGACCGCTGAAACTGTAATCATATCCCGCAACCTGCGGTTTGCTTAACGTGAATGCCTTCGGATTGCCTTCTTTCGCCAATTTATCAATCACCGGACCGCCGGGATAGGGCAACCCCATGACTTTTGCACATTTGTCAAACGCTTCGCCGGCAGCATCGTCAATCGTCTGTCCAATCACTTCCATGTCGTTGTAGGCACGTACAAGGATGATTTGCGAATTGCCACCGGAAACGAGCAGACACAAAAATGGAAATTTCGGCGGGTTGTAATCGGCATCCTTTTGGCGAATAAAATGCGCCAACACATGCGCTTGCAGATGATTGACCTCTACCATCGGAATGTCTAATGCCGTTGCCAAACCTTTGGCAAACGACGTGCCCACCAAAAGCGACCCCAGCAATCCCGGTCCACGCGTGAAAGCGATTGCCGATATATCTTCTTTGCGGATTCCGGCTTGCTTAATCGCCTGATCCACAACGGGAATGATGTTTTGTTGATGCGCCCGCGAAGCCAATTCGGGCACTACGCCGCCATACACCTCATGCACCTTTTGTCCGGCAATCACATTTGATAAAAGCACTCCATTTTGAAGCACTGCTGCCGATGTATCGTCACAACTTGATTCTATCCCTAAAATTATTTTGCTCATTTTATCAGTTTAAGCCATACAGGCTTAATAATTGTTGCAAAGATAATGAAATTTTGATTATCTTTGTGCCAAATTTTATGAAAAAGATAAAAAAGAGCATCGGAATCGTTTTGATTGGAATTGTTTTATTGTGTACAATCCCCGTCGTGCTGCTTTATATCCCCTATTTTCAACAAAAAGTCACGCACGTCCTGACCGAATTATTAGAGAAAAAAATCGGCTCCGAAGTGTCGATTGGCTACACTGAATTGACCCCCTTTTCGCAATTGGTGTTGACGGATGTTTACGCAAAAGACCAAAGTGGCGACTCCTTATTGTATGTGCACAAACTTGCGGCAAAATTTGAGTTTTGGTCGCTTTTGCAAGGACAAATTCGCTTCCACTCTGTGCGCTTGTCTGATTTTGATGTGCAATTGAACAAGAACGCCGCCGATGGCAAACTCAATATACAATATATTATTGAAGCCTTTCGCACCGAAAATAAAATCACACAAGAAACGGGCATCGACTTGATTATCAATAACATAACACTGAAAAAAGGGCGATTTTCATACTGTAACGTCGCAGGCGCGACCGACGTCATTGCGGGCTTGACCCGCACCCCCTTGAAAAAAGGCGTCATTCAATTAAATGACTTGACAGCCAAAATCAATTTGAAAAAAGTACAGGATTCCACCGTTGAAGCAGTTATTACGTCCCTTAGTTTCAACGAACAATCGGGCTTTCAAGTTAAAAAAATGACGTGCGATTTTTTGTATGATGACGGCATTTTCAAAGTCAATCAACTGAATATCAAACTCCCCCACTCTACCCTCTATTTTAGGGATATTTCAGCCCAATATGACCCGCAAGCCGCCGAACCGCTGCAATTTGCCGGCCAACTTGCCTCTTCGCCTGTCCAACCGCGCGACATCAGCCGTTTTGTGCCTCTGTTTGCACATTTCAGCGACCAATTAGAGCTTGCCGGGCGCGTCGCGGGAACACTAAAAACATTGAAATTTAACGATTGGAACATTCGCGAGGGCAATAATGTGCATATTCGTACCAACTTGATTGTCAATAATTTGGGAAGTCCTGACCCAAGTAAAATCTACGTCAATGGCACGATTCAGCAGGCGCGTTTCACGACAGAAGGCATTCATCGCACGTTAAACAATTTTAACGCGACACCCCAAGCACTGCCCGACATGATTCAACGTTTGGGAACCATTGCCTTGCATGGCAAAGCGAGCGGCTATTTGAAAAATCTGACGGCATTGCTCCATCTCACTTCGGAGGTTGGTAATCTGCAAACGGACGTGAAATTTGGGATGAATGAACACCTTGTTTTGGAAGGAAAAATCACGAGTTCGCAGCTTGATATGAAACGCCTGATGCATAGTGATGATTTTGGAATCGCTCAATTTGATATGCAGGGTGTTTGTCATTTTGAAAGTGCCAAAAAACTGACCGGAAGCATTGATGCAACGGTCAAACAATTTGAATACAAATCGTATAACTATCAGAATTTAAGCCTGTTAGGCAATTTTACTCAAGAAAGCTTTAAGGGTTCGGCCAAGATAGACAGTCCGGATGGCAAGTTGAATCTCAACGGTTCATTTTTGTTTAAGGGTGCCAATTCTGAGTTTAACTTCGCCGCAGAAGCTTCCGATTTGCAACTCAAAAAACTAAATTTGGTCAATCGCGACTATACCTTGCGGCGACTATCGGTGGATGCTATTCGTGCCGATAATCAGGCAACAATAGCGTTCTCTTCCGATTTGGCAGATGGGAAAATTACAGGTCATTATGCTGTTCAGACGCTGATTGATGCCATGAAACAGACGATTTCAGGTTATTTGCCGTCGTTAGTGAACCCTCCTTCCCAAGCAGGCGAGAAACAGCGTTCGGCGGGAGTCAATTCCCCACCCGATGTCGATTTTAACATGGCTTTGACGCTCCACAATTCCGAAGAGCTGTCGTCAAACCTGCAATTGCCGGTCACCATTTATAAACAGGCTTCTATCAATGCCTCTTACAACAGCGAACAGAATGAAATTTTGCTTACGGCAGACCTCCCAAAATTAAAATTAGCGGGGGCAGTCGTCGAAAACGGGAAAATTCATTTAGATAACGACAAAAATTATATTTCGCTGCTAATCAACGGACAAACCACAGAGCAAAAGAAAGGCAATCTGAATTTTGAAGTCGGATTGCGTGCCATGAACGATTTGATTTATTCCGACATCCGTTGGCGCAATCATGATACCTCGAAATACAGGGGCGGGCTGGATTTCACAACTAAATTAGCGTATTTTGACAAAACCAAGCAAATTAGTCTTGAATCGGTGTTTCTTCCGTCTGAAATCGTGATGAACGACTCGGTGTGGACGCTCTCGCCGGCCACTGTTGAATACCGGAACGACCGCCTGAGCATTCATAATTTCAAAGCTAAACATAATCGTCAATTCATTGATATAGAGGGAAATATATCTAAAAACCCTGATGACGAAGTAGCTATTGCCCTCAACCAAGTGGATTTGGATTACATATTTAAGACGCTCAATATAAAGGCATTAACGTTTGGTGGGATTGCGACGGGGGATGTTTCGGCGAAAGATTTATACAACACGCGCGAATTGTCCACCAATTTGGATGTTCGCAATTTCTCTTTCAACGATGTGGTGTTTGGCGATTTGGCGTTACGTGGACGCTGGGACAACGAAAAACAAGGGGTTGAGATGAAAGGAAATGTGATTAAAAACGACACCTCTTTTGTTGGTGTGGACGGATTTATTTATCCTGTAAGCGAAACTTTATCCATTGATTTTGATGCCCACCACACAAGTGCAGCCTTTTTGCGTAAGTATTTAGACAATATCACCCCAAATTTCTCGGGTGAATTGACCGGTAAAATACGCCTGTTTGGCAGCTTGGATTATCCAACGGTGGAAGGGGATGCTTGGATAAATGACTGCCGTTTCGACATCGATTTTCTCAACACCACCTATTCGTTTAGCGATTGGGTGCATTGCAAGGCTGACGAAATTGCATTGAAAAACATTACTTTGCACGATAAATATGGACATTCGGCAGAGTTTTCAGGAGTTGCGCACCATAATTTATTTGAAGATTTCCAATTTTCAGCCAAAATTTCCTGCAACAATTTTTTGGTATTTGATGCCACGCCCCGAAAAAGTCCGGTATTTTACGGCCCCATCTTCGGAACAGGCACGACTACCATTCAAGGCACGGAAAGTGTAGTGCACATTGATGCGGTAATAAACTCGACCAACAACACGCATCTCACGTTCAATTTTTTGCAGAAAGCGGATGTGACTGAATACGATTTCATCAATTTTATTACCAAACAAACGGCTTCGGCAGACTCAACAACCAATTTGCCCCTCCATTCATTGCCCAACAAGTCGATTGGCACAGACCTGCGTTTCAACCTTATGGCAAATATCAATAATACTGCCAAATTTGATGTGATTATGAATGCCGCAGGTAAAGATAAAATATCGGGTTCCGGAACCGGCAATTTGCAAATCCAATACGGCACACAAATGCCGCTGAAAATTTTTGGCAACTATCAAATTGAGCATGGCAACTACAATTTCAGTTTGGAGCAAGCCTTTTTCCGCAATTTCGCAATCGAAGAAGGGAGTAGCGTGACTTTTCGCGGCGACCCGCTGACAGCAGAATTGAACATTAAGGCGGCATACACTGTGTCGGCCAATCTCGGTGACTTAGATCAAGGACTGCTCACCGCCAATTCAGACATCAAATTGAGTGTGCGCGATAACATTCCTGTCAATTGCGTGCTGCTGCTGAACGGTCAACTGGAACACCCTACCGTGAAATTCGATTTGCAACTTCCCGGAGCCACTTCCGAACTGGAACGCCAAGTCAAAAGTTACATCCGCACGGACGATATGCTAAACCGCCAAATTGTCTACCTGCTGACATTGGGACGCTTTTACACGTCGCCGGAATATACACACAATGATTCACGCCTAAACAATGACTACTCCATACTCACTGCCGGATTTTCCAACCAAATTTCCACTTTTTTGGGTAATTTGAGCGACAAGTTGCGCGTAAATACCAAATTTCACCAATATTATGAGGGTGGCGATTCCAACACCGAGGTAGAGGTGCTCCTGTCAGGCTCGTTACTCAACAATCGCCTGATTTTGAACGGCAATTTTGGTTATGCCAACTCG
>BNTP01000151.1 GCA_025996695.1 Bacteroidia bacterium
CTCCTACGGAAAAATATTACCCCCGCGAGAATCGAATGGCTCTGAAAAAAAACTTCGCGCTTCAAATATCCGATTCTCATGGGGTTAAATCAATTTTGGGTGTCGCAATGACGAAGTCAGGAAAAAGAGGTGCAAAGTAATGAAGAGCAAATTACAGTTTCTTCTTGGGTGCAAGGCACTTATCTTATCCGAATGTCAGATAAAGGACAAGCCCTCGGCACAATGAAGTTGATAAAAAACTAATATTATCATCCATGAAATAATGTATAGAGCGCATCGGAAAAACATTTTTTCGATGTGTTCTATTTTTTTGAAAAGCAAATACTATGGCGAAGCCCCAATGTCATTAGTTGGAAGTTGCACGGAATACCATATCGTTTTCGCCCAATTGCGGTCTAATCTTTTTTGCGGGACGTTTTCCAATCAGCAAAATACCAATTCGATATCTCACCCGACGGTTGCCGCCCCGCTCCGCACTCCGCTTCGCTTGTACGGGGTTAGCGATTTTGAATATCTTCATGCGCCATCAAAAAGCATAAATCAAGCATAAAGATTAAAAATAAAAAATAAATCAAACAAAATAATTAAAAAACTTGCGTATTAAAAACAAAATGACTAACTTTGCAGCGTTAAAAAAATAATGGTATCTTTGCAGAAAAAATAAATCATAATTAAAAACAAACGAACAATGGCTAATTTAAGGTTTAAGGCAGTTGAGGAGGCTTTTGAAAAAAAAGCAGTTGAGATGACAGCACCGAGTGAAGTGACGTCCGAATATTACGGAAAGTACGTTTTCAACAAGGCGCAAATTGAAAAATACCTCTCTAAAGAAACGTTCAAAACGCTGATGAACGTGATTGAAAAAGGCGAAACATTGGATCGCGATTTGGCAAGCCACGTGGCAGCAGGCATGAAAATGTGGGCAATGGAACTTGGCGCCACGCACTACACGCACTGGTTTCAACCTTTGACAGGCGGTTCTGCCGAAAAACACGATTCTTTTATCGAGTACAAAGGCGCACCCGGAAGCGATGTGATTGAAGAACTGTCGGGTAAATTGTTGGCGCAACAGGAGCCGGACGCGTCGTCTTTTCCAAACGGCGGCATTCGTAACACGTTTGAAGCTCGTGGCTACACCGCTTGGGATCCCTCTTCGCCCGCATTCGTGATGGACGACACTTTATGTATTCCCACCGTTTTCATTTCTTACACGGGCGAAGCATTAGACTATAAAACGCCGCTACTCAAGGCTTTAAGTTCAGTGGACAAAGCGGCTACGGATGTTTGCCAGCTGTTTGACCCGAAAGTGAAAAAAGTGATTTCCTATTTGGGTTGGGAACAAGAATATTTCCTTGTAGACGACCATTTATATGCCACACGTCCCGATTTGATGTTGACCGGACGCACCTTGATGGGTCACGAGTCAGCCAAAAATCAACAATTGGACGACCACTATTTTGGCTCCATCCCCACACGTGTGCATGCCTACATGAAGGATTTGGAATTTGAAGGCTATAAATATGGTATTCCGTTGAAAACGCGGCACAACGAGGTGGCTCCCAATCAGTTTGAGTTGGCTCCTATTTACAGCGAAACCAATTTGGCGGTCGACCAAAATGTGCTGATTATGAGCATCATGAAAAAAGTGGCTCGCCGTCACGGTTTCCGTTTGTTGTTGCACGAAAAACCATTTGCAGGCATCAACGGCTCAGGCAAGCACAACAACTGGTCGCTGGGCACCGACACCGGTGTAGGGCTATTGACGCCGGGTAAAACGCCGGAAGAAAATTTGCAATTCATCACGTTTATCGTCAATATCTTGATGGCTTTGTACAAAAATAACGCGTTGTTGAAAGCATCTGTCATGACGGCTCAAAATGCTCACCGCTTGGGAGCAAATGAGGCACCTCCTGCAATCATTTCCGCATTTTTAGGCTCCGCAATCACCAGCGTTTTGGATAAATTGGAAAACAGCAAGAGCGAAGACGCGATTATCATGGATTCCAAACATAAATTGAAACTCGGCGTAGCAAAAATTCCGGAAGTGCTCTTGGACAACACCGACCGCAACCGCACTTCGCCGTTCGCTTTCACGGGCAACCGCTTTGAGTTTCGTGCCGTGGGTTCGTCGGCCAACTGCGCCTCGGCAATGATTGTACTCAACACCATCGTGGCTGCGCAATTAGTCGAATTTAAGCAGGCAGTAGACAAAAAAACCAAAGAAGGCACCGCAAAAAACAAAGCGATTTTCGATGTTTTGAAAGAATACATCACGATTTCAAAACCCATCCGTTTCGACGGCAATGGCTACAGCGACGAGTGGAAAGCGGAAGCTAAAAAACGTGGTTTGGACTGCGAAACAAGCGTTCCGGTAATCTACGACGCGTATGTGAAACCCGAAACAATCAAGTTGTTCCAACAAACAGGAGTGCTTTCCGAACGCGAGTTGCACGCCCGCAACGAGGTAAAATGGGAAACCTACACCAAGAAAATCCAGATTGAAGCACGCGTGCTGGGCGATTTGGTGCAGAATCACATCATCCCGGTTGCCACCCGCTACCAATCACAACTGTTGGACAATGTCTACAAAATGCAGCAAGTGTACGACAAAGCGCACGCTGCGAAACTGTCGGCACATAACACAGAAATTATCGAAGAAATTTCCGAACATATCTCAATCATGAAAAAGAATGTTGAGAAGATGGTAGAAGCCCGGAAAGTAGCAAACAAAATCGAAGACGAACGCAAAAAAGCGGTCGCGTATCACGACAAAGTTTTGCCTTTCTTCGACGAAATTCGCTACCACACCGACAAGCTTGAACTGATTGTGGATGATGAACTGTGGACGTTGCCTAAATATCGCGAACTGTTGTTTGTGAGATAGACTAACGAGCAATTTTTTGGGCTAACTGCTCAAATGCTTGCCCCATAATACTGTGTGTGTCGAGGGCGATGGGTTTACCGCTGTCGCCCGCTTCACACACGCTTTGGACTAAGGGAATTTCTCCCAGAAAGGGGATATTTAGCTCTTGTGCGAGTTTTTTTCCGCCTTCTTTTCCAAAAATGTAGTATTTGTTTTCAGGAAGTTCGGCGGGAGTGAACCAGGCCATATTTTCGACCAAGCCCACTATTGGGACGTTGATTTTTTCGTTTTGAAACAGGCTGATGCCTTTGCGGGCTGCTGCCAACGCCACGTCTTGCGGCGTGGTGACGACGATTCCACCTGTGAGGTGAAGTGTTTGAATCATTGTCAAATGAATATCACCTGTCCCCGGCGGGAGGTCGATTATAAAATAGTCCAATTCGCCCCAATTGGCACCGGATATCAGTTGTTTCAAGGCATTGTTCGCCATTGAGCTGCGCCAAATTAGTGCATCGTTTGCGTCCACAAAAAAAACCGATGGACAGCAGTTTGACACCGTATTTTTCTATCGGGATAATCAGTTCATGACCGTCAATTTCTTCCATGTAGGGTTTTGCAGCTTCTTCGCCAAACATTTTTGGAATGCTGGGGCCGTAAATGTCGGCATCCAGCAGGCCTACCTTGTAGCCTGATTGAGCCAATGCCACCGCCAGATTGGCAGAGACAGTGCTTTTGCCGACGCCACCTTTGCCGGAGGATATTGCCAGGATGTTTTTTACTTGTGGCAATAACGGGCTGACAGGTGAGTCTGCCTGTGCGGTTTCGCGGATTTTTAATGTGATGTTGCCTTTTATGTCTACGTCCGGACTTACATACGTCAATATGGCGGTTTCGGATGCTTTGACGAGCGATTTTGCAAAGGGGTCGTTTGGTTTGTCCAAAATGAGTGAAAAGCTCACTTTGTTGCCCTCAATGCGGATATTGTCCGCTACCATACCTGCTTCGACAATATTTTTGCCGGAGCCGGGGTAGCGCACTTTTTCTAATGCCTCGGTGATTAACTTCGGATAAAGCGTCATTAAGTTGAAAGCTGAATTAGTTTTTATGAATATCTGATACAAGGTGTAAGCCCTACGGGCTATAACGCCGCGGTGGAATGTCATTTTCTATTGATATGAATGCCCTACGGGCAAATAGTCCGTTAGGACTTGCATATCAATAGAAAATGACATCCCTCCCAAGCGTTATAGCCCGTAGGGCTTTCACCTTATTTTCAGGCATTATATCCGGAAATCATTTTAATTTTTCACCAATTTCAGTGTTTGCGTGCCGATGCGCACGATGTACACCCCTTTGGGCAACTGCCCTACCTCAATGTTTTCCGTTGTGCCGGTGGCTTGGCGGATCATCACCGTGCGTCCATTCGGGTCGAAGAAGCTTATCGCTTCATCGCCTTGCAGGCCACTGATTGTCACGTTGTCGGTTGCAGGATTAGGATAGAGCTTCAGGCCTGAATTTTTTACCTCGTCCATACCGGTTGGAGCCGCAGCAGTGCCATTCACTTTGATATTATCCACTGCCCAGCCATACGCCCAATTCCCGTTGTTGTTGTAATGGAAAGCGATATACACGGCAGGTGCATTTGCGTAAGTTGTCAACGAAACCGTGTCTGTTTGCCAATGCAAAGCATCCGTGTTCAGGTATGCCACATTGTCCCAAGTAGTACCATCTGTTGAAACTTTTACAGTTAAACGAGTGTTAGCAAGACGCCTTCTAACATTATCAAATGTTAACACCGGCTCTGTAAGTTCTGTGAAGTTCAGCACAGGTAATTTCATCCACACGTCTCTCAGATTTGCGCCGTTGCCATAAGCATCATCGTTGAGATATGCGTATCTGCCATCGTGTTCTTCTACGCTAAAATAATCGGAAGCTGTGGTGAAGCCGACTGCCCATGGATAGCCGTTATCTTGCAATGTAAAACAGCTTGGCATACCACTGTCAAGTCCCACTACCGAGGGGATAACGTTGTCAAATCCCACTACCCAGGGGAAAACGTTGTTTGGTGCCGAACAAGTATCAAATTCACGAATCACACTCACGGTATAGGTTGTCTTTGTAGCGCCATCGGCGGCAGTCACTTCTATATTGAACGTATTTTTGCCCGGATCCAATGTTTTTGCACCATCGCCAATAATGGTTTGCGTCGCATAATCTTTCGTTGCCGTCAAGGTAATATCCGTCACGTTTTGGGCGACATTCACCTTATACGACAACTTATAGGGGTTGAATGCAGGGAACAGCGTTCCGGTGCTGACGGATAAATTGCCCAACAGAGCGGTTGTTTTTGCTATCAAATTGTCTGTTATCCCTGCCACTTCCAACGTGCCAACGCCATTGGTTGCTTGTGTAAAATTGTAGATACCCCATCCCGGATAGGTATTATCGCTAATGTCGCCTGCTACCCATTTCACGTCCTTCACAATCTCTGCGTAGTGGTGAGTTATTCCACCCGTGAGCACCACGGTGAGCACTTTGAAATGCTTTTGTGAAACGGCGGCATCGGGCACCCGTGCGCCTTTTAATGTAATAAGGTCATCAACGGTGTAAACCGTTTTGTCGGTAGAATAAAAATAGCCATCGCCATACGAAGAGTCATAACTGTTGCCGCTGTATATATCCAGATGAAAACTTGAATCTCTGAGTTCCTGAGCCGATTTCATTCCCATCACATACAGTTCAATGTCGCTATATTTCAA